>NZ_JYJG01000482.1 GCF_000955955.1 Lentzea aerocolonigenes | reverse complement strand
CCTTCATCGTTTAGAAGAGGACGGGCTCCACGCGGGCCGTGCCGTAGCGGGTGCGCCACGAGTGGGCCTTGCGGATCGTGGCGTTCGGGTCGGTCCGGTCCGAGGTGTAGAACCAGTCCATCCGCACCTCGTCCGGCGTGATGTCGAGCGTCGACACCCCGTGCGAGTCCAGCTCCACGAACCGCACGTGCGGGTTCTTGGCGATGATCGCGGCCTCCAGCGCCAGCGACCCGGTCCGCGGCGGCACGTTCAGGAACTCGTCGAAGTTGTCGGACGTGATCGACGTGGTGATGTACTCGGTGGCCACGGACTTCAACGCCGACCCGTCCGGCACGTCCACCGCCCACGACGAGTGGATGTCCCCGGTCAGGAACACCGCGTTCTTCATCCCCTTGCGGTCGAGCGCCCTGACCACGAGCTCCCGGTCGGTGGGAAAACCATCCCACTGGTCGGTGTTGACCGACGGGAACCCCGGCGCGGGCGGGATCGCCAGCGGGCTGAACATCACCGAGGTGCCGATCAACCGCCACCGCGCGGAGTCGTCGCAGATCCCGCGGATCAGCCAGTCGCGCTGACGGGCACCCATGATCGTCTCCGGCGTGCGGTACGACCGCAGGTCCAGCATCGTCAGGTCGCACAACGACCCGTACCGCAGGCGGCGGAACATGATGCCCTCGCGGATCGGCATCCACTCGAAGTAGGCCCGGGTCGCGGCGGCCAGCCGGACCGCCCACGGCCCCTCGGTCGCCGGGTCGTGGCCCAGCGCGCCGACGGCCGACGAGTTGTCGGCGCTCTCGTTGTCGTCCCAGGTCGCGATCATGGGATGCGCGGCGTGCAGGCGTTGCAGGTGCGGGTCGGTCTTGTAGAGCGCGTGCCGGGTCCGGTAGTCCGCCAGCGTGATGATCTCGTGCTTCGGCTCGGCGTCGCGGACCTTCGGGTCGTAGTGCGGGTAGATGTAGTCACCGAGGTGGATCACGGCGTCGAGGTCGTCGCGATCCGCCAGGTAGCCGTACGGGACGAAGTGGCCGGCCATCCAGTTCGCGCACGACACCACCCCGAACCTGACGCTCGGGCAGTCACCGGCGGGCGCGGTCCTGGTGCGGCCGACGGGGGACACGACGTCGTCCACGCGGAAGCGGTACCAGTAACGGGTGGCGCGACGAAGGCCGGAGACCTCGACCTTCACGGTGTGGTCGCGATGAGCACCGGTGCGGGTGCGGCCGCGAGCGACCACGTGCTCGAACGACTCGTCGCGCGCGACCTCCCAGCGCACGGACTCGTCGGTGACCACGCGGGTCCACAGCAGGATGCCGTCGGGTAACGGGTCACCCGACGCGACGCCGTGCGCGAAGACAGGCGCCTCTGCGGCGTGAGCGATACCGGCCGAAGCAGCGGTACCGGCCACAACCGCACTGACAGCAAGAAAAGTTCGACGATCAACCCCAGTCATGCCGTCCAGCATGCCCGGAGTTGGTCACTCAACTCACAGGTTCGATCAGTTGGGCACGTGCTTCCGGTGCCGCGGCACGAACGGCGTCCGCCGCCTGGTCGCTCGGCTTGGTCTGGGAGTCGCGCTCGGCCTCGACCCGCGCGTTGTAGACCTCGACCTCGCGCTTGATCGCGTCCTCGTCCCAGCCCAGCACCGGCGCGATCAGCCGCGCCACCGCCTCCGACGACTCGACGCCGCGGTGCGCGTACTCGATGGAGATGCGGGTGCGGCGCGTGAGCACGTCCTCCAGGTGCATCGCGCCTTCGTGCGACGCCGCGTACACCGCCTCCACCTGCAGGTAGTCCGGCGACGCGGGGATCGGCTTCAGCAGCTCCGGGTTGTCCGCGGCCAGCGACAACACCTCGTGCACCAACGAGCCGTAGCGGTCCAGCAGGTGCCGGACGCGGTACGGGTGCAGCCCGTGCTTGGCCGCCAGCTGGTCGGCCTGGTTGACCAGCGCGTGGTACCCGTCGGCACCGACCAGGGGCACCTTGTCCGTGATGGACGGCTGGATCCGGCCGGGCAGGTCGACGTGCGCCGCGTCGACGGCGTCCGCGCCCATCACCCGGTACGTCGTGTACTTGCCGCCGGCGATCGCGACGAGGCCAGGAGCGACCCGGGCCACCGCGTGCTCGCGGGACAGCTTCGAGGTCGCCTCCGACTCACCCGCCAGCAACGGGCGAAGACCCGCGTAGACGCCCTCGATGTCGTCGTGCGTCAACGGAGTCGCGAGCACCGAGTTGACGTGCTCGAGGATGTAGTCGATGTCGTGCTTGGTCGCCGCCGGGTGCGCCAGGTCGAGGTTCCAGTCGGTGTCCGTGGTGCCGACGATCCAGTGGTTGCGCCACGGGATCACGAACAGCACGGACTTCTCGGTGCGCAGGATCATCCCGGCCTCGGCCACGATCCGGTCGCGCGGGACGACGATGTGCACGCCCTTCGACGCCCGCACCCGGAACCGCCCGCGCGAACCGGAAAGACGCTGCAGCTCGTCCGTCCACACGCCCGTCGCGTTGATCACCGCGTGCGCCCGGACGTCGACCTCACGACCGTCCTCGACGTCACGCACGCGCACACCGGACACCCGGTCCGCCTCGCGCAGGAACCCGACCACCTGGGTCGACGTCCGCACGACAGCGCCGTAGTGCGCGGCGGTGCGGCCGACCATCATCGTGTGCCGTGCGTCATCGGCTTGTGCGTCGTAGTAACGGATTCCGCCGATCAACGCATCGCGCTTCAGAGCCGGAACCAGTCGGAGCGCACCCGCTCGGGTGAGATGTTTCTGCCCCGGCACGGAGCGGGCGCCGCCCATCGTGTCGTAGAGGAACAGGCCGGCCGCCGTGTACGGGCGCTCCCAGATCCGGTTCGCCAGCGGGTAGAGGAAGCTCACCGGCTTCACCAGGTGGGGTGCGATGCGCGTCAGCATCAGCTCGCGCTCGCGCAGTGCCTCGCGCACCAGTCCGAACTCGAGCTGCTCCAGGTACCGCAGGCCGCCGTGGAAGAGCTTGGAGGATCGGCTCGACGTGCCGGAGGCCAGGTCACGGGCCTCGACGAGCGCCACCCGCAGCCCGCGCGTCGCCGCGTCGAGTGCGGCACCGACCCCGACCACACCACCGCCGATCACGACGAGGTCGAACGTCTCGGCCCCCAGCCGCTGCCACGACTCCTCGCGCTCGGCCGGGCCCAGCCTGCCGGTGATCGGCGGGGCGGCGGGGGTTTGCGGTGGTGCAGCTGCGTTCTTGCGCGTGGCCACGACAGACGCCTCCCTGGTGACGACTCGCGGATCACGTTACCTGCAGCAACGCCCCTTCGCCCACGGGCACGAAGACCAGTACCCAACGGCCTAAAAATGGCCTGACCACGGGTACTTGGCGTGGACAACTGATCAGCACGGTAATAGCGTCCGAGCACGTTGCAGGCGGGCGGCGCGGCCCTGACCTCGGGTTTGCGCGTCCTGTCTGGCCGCAAACGAGTGGAGGTCGACGATGAGTGCAGGCTCGATCTTCGTGTGGGAGGTGCTGGGGACAGCGGTCCTCATCCTCCTGGGCACCGGTGTCGTCGCGAACCAGGTGCTCAAGAACACCCTCGGCAACAGCACCGGATTCCTGTTCGTCAACGTCGGCTGGGCCTTCGCGGTCTTCACCGGCGCCAGCGTCGCCAACCCGAGCGGCGCTCACCTCAACCCCGCGGTGACGCTGGGGCTCGCGATCGCGGACAAGACGCCGTGGGGCGACGTTCCCTTCTACATCCTCGGGCAGATGGTCGGCGCGATCCTCGGCGCGATGCTCTGCTGGGCGACGTACAAGCTGCAGTTCGACACGCACGACGAACCGCAGAACACGCTCGGCATCTTCTCCACCGGACCGACCGTGCCGAACGCGGTGTGGAACCTCGTGTCCGAGATCATCGGCACGTTCGTGCTGGTCGCGTGGATCCTGCTGTCGCCAGGCGTGAAGATGGCGACCGACGGGACGCCGCAGTTCGGCAACTCGGCGCTCGGTTACGCGGGTGTCGCGTTCGTCGTCCTGGTGATCGGTACCTCGCTCGGTGGCCCGACCGGCTACGCCATCAACCCGGCGCGCGACCTCGGCCCGCGCATCGCTTACGCCTTCCTCATGCCGATTCACAACAAGGGCAACGCCAACTGGGGCTACTCGTGGGTCCCGGTGGTGGGCCCGCTCGTGGGTGGCGCGCTCGCCGCGCTGCTCTACCTGGTTCTCCCGGTCTGAAAGGACTACTCGCATGACCCAGTACGTGGCCGCGATCGACCAGGGCACCACGTCGACCCGTTGCATGATCTTCGACCACTCGGGTCGAGTGGTGTCGGTCGACCAGAAGGAGCACGAGCAGATCTTCCCGAAGGCGGGCTGGGTCGAGCACGACCCGATGGAGGTCTGGCAGAACACCCGCCAGGTCGCCGCGGGCGCGCTCGCCAAAGCCGATCTGTCCACTTCGGACATCGCCGCCGTCGGCATCACCAACCAGCGCGAAACCGCTGTGGTGTGGGACAAGAACACCGGCGAACCCGTCTACAACGCCATCGTCTGGCAGGACACGCGCACCGACAAGATCGTCACCGAGCTCGGCAACCTCGGCGGCGGGCAGGAGCGTTACCGCGCCAAGGTCGGCCTGCCGCTGGCGACCTACTTCTCCGGCCCCAAGATCCGGTGGATCCTCGACAACGTCGAAGGCGCACGGGAGAAGGCAGAAGCGGGCGACCTGTTGTTCGGCAACATGGACACGTGGGTGCTGTGGAACATGACGGGCGGCACCGACGGCGGTGTGCACGTCACCGACCCGACGAACGCGTCGCGCACCATGCTGATGGACCTCGACACGCTGCAGTGGGACTCGTCGATCGCTTCCGACATGGGCATTCCGATGTCCATGCTGCCGGAGATCCGGTCGTCGTCCGAGGTCTACGGGCAGGTGCGCGAGCGGGGTGCGCTCGCCGGTGTGCCGATCGCGGGCATCCTCGGCGACCAGCAGGCGGCGACGTTCGGTCAGGCGTGCCTGTCGCCGGGTGAGGCCAAGAACACCTACGGCACCGGCAACTTCATGCTGCTCAACACCGGCACCGAGAAGGTGATGAGCGAGAACGGGTTGCTCACCACCGTCTGCTACAAGATCGGCGACGCTCCGGCGATCTACGCGCTGGAGGGCTCGATCGCGGTCACCGGTTCGCTGGTGCAGTGGCTGCGCGACAACCTCGGCATGATCGGCTCCGCGGCCGAGATCGAGGAGCACGCGCGGTCGGTGGAGGACAACGGTGGCGCGTACTTCGTGCCCGCGTTCTCCGGGTTGTTCGCGCCGTACTGGCGTTCCGACGCCCGTGGCGCGATCGTCGGCCTGACCCGGTTCGTCAACAAGGGCCACCTCGCGCGGGCCGTGCTGGAGGCGACGGCCTTCCAGACACGTGAGGTGCTCGACGCGATGAACGCCGACTCGGGCGTCGACCTGACGGCGTTGAAGGTCGACGGCGGCATGGTCGTGAACGAGCTGCTGATGCAGTTCCAGGCGGACATCCTCGGCGTGCCGGTGATCCGGCCGGTCGTCGCCGAGACGACCGCGCTCGGTGCTGCCTACGCGGCCGGCCTCGCGGTCGGGTTCTGGAAGACCGAGGACGACATCCGCGAGAACTGGGCCCAGGACAAGAAGTGGGACCCGCAGATGGACGACGACCGCCGCACGTCCGAGTACGCGAACTGGAAGAAGGCCGTGACCAAGACCTTCGACTGGGTGCAGGACTGAGTCACTGGGCTGGGGCTGCGTGCACGATCACGTTGTCGCGAGTGCCGCACGTGATCAGCCGCAGCCCCTGCTCGTCCGCGTCTCTGCTGACGGCTTCGGCGAAGAAGTCGTCGCGGATGATCCTCTCGGTGCGCCCCACCGTGAAACGGGCGACCGAACCGTCCTTCTTGGACACTTCGATGAGGTCGCCCTGCGTCAGGTCGTTGAGCCGGTAGAAGACGCCTCTGGCCTTGTTGCTCTCGATCCGCCCGACGATGATCCACTGCTGCGGGTGCAGCTGGCGCCACCCCGCCTGCATGCCCTCGTTGGCGGGCGGCATCTGCACGACGCCCTGTTGGTCGACGCCGAGCTCGACCAGGGACGACCGCATACCGACGCGCTCGATCCGCAGCTCCATCGGGTCGGATTTGCCGAGTGGCGAGACCACCGGCGGCGGCGCGCTGTCGCTCGTCGCCGCCGACGGCTTCGGTGCCGGCCCCTGTGAACAGGCGGCAGTGGCCAGCGCCACGCTCAGCACCGCGATCAAGACACGAGTCCCCACGAAGCCATTGACGCACATCCGGTGGGTTAGTTGCTCGTCCAATCAAGACGGTGCCGAACTGTGATCAGGCGGTGCCGCCTCCGCCGGTCTGCGGCGCGCCCTTCGGCTTGATGATCGGCTTGCGCGGGCCGGCGACCGGTGCGTGCCGAGGTTCGGCGTTGGCGCCCTGTTCTGCCTCGTCGGACGGTGCGGGCCGGTCCGCGGCCGGGGCGTCGGGCTCCGCGATCTCGAGCATGCCGCCGCCCTTGATCAGGTTCCGGCCCAGCCAGCACTGGATCACGACCGAGTGGCGGCCCGGTGTGTCCACCACCACACCCTCGAGCTGGTTCGGGCGGATGGCGTCGCGAAAGCCGGTGGAGGCGAACACGAACGGACCGGACGGACAGGCGGTCCGGTCGACCTCGGCCCGGAAGGCCTGGCCCGGCTTCGGCCGTTCCGGGATGAAGCGGAACGTCGCGGACACGCGTTCCAGGACGGTGAACTCCGCCGTGCCGACCTTCGAGGTGCCCCTGCACTTCACCGTCGCCGTGTACGTGCCGGGCACGCTCTTCACGAAAGCCGGCGCGCCGGATTGGGTGACGGCACCGGACAGGCCCGGCGACGTCACGCCCTCGTCCGTGCCTCCCGGGCAGGTGAAGTAGACCTCCACCACCTGCCCGATCGCGACGGTTGCCGGGCTGATGCTGACGCTCGGCGTGGGTTCTTCCTGGGCGGCGGTGGCGTCCGGGAAGAACACCGCTGCTGCCAGGACCGCCAAGGCGGCCGCGGCAGTGCTGCGACTCATTTCCTTTGCACCCCAATGCAATTGACTGAGCACGCGGCGGCGGCGGCGGTGCACAGACCGTACCGCCGCCGCGTCCGTCTCCGCAGATCAGGCGGTGCCGCCACCACCGGTCTGCGGCGCGCCCTTCGGCTTCACGACCGGAGCCTTGGCCTTCGGCTTCTGCGCCGTCACCTTGAAGTTCTGCGTGACCGTCATGTTGTTGCAGGTCATCGACGCCACGTAGTCGCCAGGAGCCTCGATCGTCTTGCCGGTTCCGGAGAAGAGCTGGTCCGACTCACGAGCGAGCTTGATCGGTGCCACGAAACCGGTGGACGACAGGTTGCCGATGCAGAGAGCGCTCGCCGGGGCGGTCGCCTTGATCTGCTCGCCCGGCGCGTACTCGGCCTTGTCGAGCGTGAACCTGTCGTTCGCGGTCAGGGGCACGATCTCGAACGACGCCGAGTTGTAGATCGTCCCAGCGGTGCTGCAGTAGAGCGTGGCGAAGTAGTTGCCCGGCTTGTCACCCGCGACGCCGTGCACCGTGTTCAGCAGCTTCTTCTCCCGGAAGCCGTCGGAGTAGATCATGCCGCCGTCCGGGCAGTCGTTCTGGTCGATCTGGACCTCGAACGCCTGTCCCGGCTTGAGCTGGTCGGGCACGATCTTGAACAGCGGGAAGAAGTTCCGGTTGAGCACCTGGAAGCCGGCCGTGCCGGTCTTGGTGCTGCCCTTGCACTTCGCCGTCGCGGTGAAGTCGCCGGCCTGCTTGCCCGCCCTGCCGGTCAGGTCGCCCGGCTTGAGCGGAGCCGCGAAACCCGGTGACGTCACCGACTCCAGGCCTCCGGGACAGGTGCCCTCCTGCACCTGCACCTGGAAGTCCTGGCCCTTCGTCAGCACGTCCGGCGCCATCTTGAACACCGGTGCGACGTCCTCGGTCTGCGCGGTCGCGCTCTGGCCGAACGCGACCGTTGCCGCTGCCATCGCCACGACGGCGACGACGGTGTTGATCCCCCTCATTTTCTTCTCCCCCATGTGTTGTGGTGCTTCAGGTCAGGCGGTGCCTCCACCGCCGGTCTGTGGTGCGCCCTTCGGCTTGACGACGGGCGCCTTCGCGCCGGGCTTCGGCGCGGGCGGGTTGGTGGTGCCCGTGGTCGGCGGGGCCTTCACCGTGAACGTGTTGGTCACCGTCTCGGTGATGCACTGGATCTTCGCCTGGTAGGTGCCGGGCGTGGTGCCGGCGGTCGTCTCACCGGTCAGCGGGTAGTTCTCGGGCTGCCAGATCTGGGTGAGCTCGGCCGGTGCGGCAAAACCGGGAGAGGTCGCCGGCCCGCTGCACTTGCGGCCGCGCTGGAGGTAGATCTTGATCTGCTCGCCCGGCGCGTACTCGGCCTTGTCCAGGAACGGGTCGGTGCGCGGCGTTTGCGCCTCGGCGAGGCTGTATGACAGCTCGCCGATCTCGGTGGTGTCCTTGCACTTCAGCGTCGCGGTGTAGTTGCCGACCTGGTCGACGAACGTGCCGGTCAGTGACGGCAGATCGACCGCCGTGAAGCCCGCCGAGGTGAGCGACACCGGGCCGCCGGGACACGTGCCGTCCTTGATGGTGATCTTGAACTGGGCGCCGGGTCGCTGCATGCCCTGGAAGCCGAAGCTCGGCGTGACGTCCTCCTGCGCGTTCGCGATCGGTGTCAGGGCGAACGCGGTGCCCAGGACCGCAAGTGCCACAACGGTTTTCTTCACGGTTTCCTCCCTC
>NZ_JYJG01000481.1 GCF_000955955.1 Lentzea aerocolonigenes | reverse complement strand
AGTTCGGGTTGGTCGGTCTCGCCGTAAACGGCTTCCGTGGGGAAGCTGTTCTTGGCGATCTGCTCGGTCTTGCGCACGCGGAACTTGGCCGTGGTGCCGTCCTTTCTGGACACCTCGACCTCGTCGCCTTCGACGAGTTCCTTGAGCCGGAAGAAGATTCCCGGTTGTTTGTTGCCGTCGACGTGGCCCAGCACCACTGCGGGACCTGCCTCGCCGGGTGTGCGCGCGAGCTTGTACCAGCCGGCCTGCATCGGCTGTTCGACCGGTGGCACCTCGACCGTCTCGTCCGGGTTGAGCCCGAGCGGGACGAGCGAGGACTTGGCTCCGATCTTGGGGATGCGCAGCTCCGTCGGTTCCGACGGCGGCATGCCCTTGTCCACTCCGGGCGGTGCGGACGGCGGTGTGGTCGTCGTCTGCACCGGTGCGGTGGGCAGCACCTCGTCAGGCGACGAGGCGCAGCCGGTCAACAGCAGCGCCAGCGCGATGAAGAGCCCCCAGAACGAACGCATGCCCTGAACACGCACGTGTCCGGGACACGGTTGCCCTGATTTCCGGCGTTACTTGTTCG
>NZ_JYJG01000480.1 GCF_000955955.1 Lentzea aerocolonigenes | reverse complement strand
AGATCAACGTCGCGTAGACGATGATGTTGTCCCGGTAGCTGTGCGCGGCCTGGTCGAAGCTGCCCCCGCAGGTGATCAGCCGCAGCTCGGGTTCGTCGGTCTCGCCGTAGACGGCCTCGGTGGGGAAGCTGTCCTTGGCGATCTGCTCCGTCTTCCGCACGCGGAACGTGGCCGTGGTGCCGTCCTTTCTGGACACCTCGACCTGGTCGCCTTCGGCGAGTTCCTTGAGCCGGAAGAAGATTCCCGGTTGTTTGTTGCCGTCCACGTGGCCCAGCAGGATCGCCGGACCGGCCTCGCCGGGCGTGCGGGCGAGCTTGTACCAGCCCGCCTGCATCGGTTGTTCGACCGGCGGCACCTCGACCGTCTCGTCGGCGTTCAGGCCGAGCGGGACGAGTGAAGACGTGGCACCGATCTTCGGGATGCGCACCTCGGTCGGTTCTGAGGGCGGCATGCCTTTCGCGGCAACCACTTGTGCCGTTGAACCGGCCGGTGGCGTGGTCGTCTGCGGGTCTGAGGCGGGCGGTGCGGCACAGGCGCCGAAAAGCGCCAGTGCCGCCACGACCGCGACTGCGAGTCGCTTCATCGGGCCGTGCCTCCGCCACCGGTCTGCGGCGCGCCCTTCGGCTTCACGACGGGCTTCTTCTCCTGCTGCTTCGGCTGCCCCGCCTTGGCCTTGATGGTGAACTTCCTGGTCATCGTCTGACCGGAGCACTTCATCGACGCCTCGTACGTTCCAGGCGTGTCGATGACCTTGCCGCTACCGCTGCGCAGCGAGCCCTCGGTCTTGTAGATGATGTTGATCGGCTCGACGAACCCCTTCGACGTCACCGGGTTGTCGCACAGCGCCGTCACCTGCCGGTGCACGTCGATGGTGCCGCCCGCCTCGACCACGGGCACGTCGTCCGGGAAGAAGTAGAACGTCTCGACCACCCGGAACTTGACCGTGACGGGCTTGCCCGCGCAGGTCGCGGTGGCCTCGTAGTCGCCGGCCTGCTCGGCGGCGGTGCCGAGACCCTTCTGGAGGTTCGGCGGGTCGATCTCGAGACCGACCGGCGCGGCGAAACCCTTCGACGTGACCTGTCCGGCGCAGCCTTCCCCACCGTCGGCGCTGATCTTGATCGGCGCACCCGGCAGGTACTCGGCCTTGTCAAGGGCAAGCGGGACGTACTCCTGCGCGTTCGCTGCGTGTGTGAATGCGAATGTGGCTCCAACTGCGACAACGGTCGCGAAAATGCGCTTCATTTCTGTTTCTCCCCCAGGTGTGACTTGCACACTGAGGACGCCCCGAAGGGCGCCCACGTTGCCAGGGGAGTTCGGCGTTACCTAGTCGAGATCGTCGTGCCGCATGAGCTGGCGGCCGGACTCGGTGATCGAGCCGGACAGCGACGGGTAGACCGAGAACGTCGTGGCCAGGTGCTCGACGGTCAGCTGGTTCTGCACGGCCAGCGCGATCGGGAGGATCAGCTCGCTCGCGTTCGGAGCGACGACCACACCACCGATGACGACACCGGTCGCCGGGCGGCAGAACAGCTTCACGAAGCCCCGGCGCAGACCCTCCATCTTGGCCCGCGGGTTCGTGGCCAGCGGCAGCATGATCGTGCGCGCGGGCACCTCACCCGAGTCGATCGCCTGCTGGCTGATGCCGACGCTCGCGATCTCGGGGTTGGTGAAGACGTTCGCGGCGACGGTCTTGAGCTTGATCGGGCTGACGCCCTCGCCCAGCGCGTGCCACATCGCGATGCGGCCCTGCATGGCGGCCACGGACGCGAGCAGCAGGATGCCGGTGCAGTCGCCGGCCGCGTAGACGCCGCTGACGTTGGTCCGGCTGACCCGGTCGACCGGGATGTAGCCGCCGCGCCCGAGCTCGATGCCGATCTTCTCCAGGCCGATGTCGGTGGTGTTCGGCACCGAGCCGACGGTCATCAGGGCGTGCGACGCCTCGATCGTGCGACCGTCTTCCAGGTGGATCAGGACACCGTCGCCGGTGTTCTCGACCCGGTCCGCGCGGGCGTGCTTGACGACGGCCGTGCCGCGCTCGGCGAACACGTCCTCGAGCACCGCGGCCGCGTCGGCGTCCTCGTGGGGGAGCACCCGGTCCCGGCTCGAGACCATCGTCACCTTCACGCCCATCTCGGTGTAGGCGGAGGCGAACTCGACACCCGTCACACCCGAACCGATGACCGCGAGGTGCTCTGGCAGTTCGGGCAGGTCGTAGATCTGCCGCCAGGTGAGGATCCGCTTGCCGTCCGGCTCGGCGCCCTCGAGCACCCGCGGCGTGGCGCCCGTTGCGATGAGCACCACATCGGCGTTGAGGATCTCTTCCTTGCCGTCCGCGCTGATGGCGACGACCTGGTGCTGGGCGAGCCCGCGCGAGTCGTCGGCGAACTTCGCGCGACCGTTGATCAGCCGCACGCCCTCCCTCTGGAGGCGTGCCCGGACGTCCGCGGACTGCGCGAGTGCGAGGCCCTTGACCCGGCCGTGAACGACCGGCAGATCAACGGCGGCCTGGTCGTTGTTGGTCTGAATGCCCAGCTCACCGGCGTTGCGGAAGGCGCTGCGAGCGCCCGCAGAAGCGATGAAGGTCTTGGACGGCACGCAGTCGTACAGAACACAGGCGCCACCGGCCCCGTCGTTCTCGACCACGGTCACGTCGGCGCCGTGCTGCGCAGCGACCAGGGCTGCCTCGTAACCTGCGGGTCCGCCGCCCATGATGACGATGCGGGTCACGATCAGTTCCCTTCTGCGCGCTTGCTGGCCGGGCACAACCGTACGCGTTGGCCGAATCGCCCGTGTCGTCAGTACCGAAAGCTGATCGTTGGGTCGCTACGCTGTCGGACGTGCCGCTCTATGCCGCGTACGGGTCGAACATGGATCCGAACCAGATGATGGAGCGAGCCCCGTACTCCCCGCTCGCGGGGACCGGCTGGCTCGTCGGTTGGCGTCTGACGTTCGGTGGCGAGGACCTCGGCTGGGAAGGCGCTCTGGCGACGATCGTCGAAGAGCCTGACCAGCAGACGTTCTGCGTGCTCTACGACGTCTCACCCCGCGACGAGTCCCGCCTGGACCGGTGGGAGGGGGCGCTCGGTCTCTACAAGAAGATCCGGTTGCGGGTGCAGACGCTCGAGGGGTCCGTGGTGGCCTGGCTGTACGTGCTGGACGCGTACGAGGGCGGTCTGCCGTCGGCCCGGTACATCGGGGTGGTCGCCGACGCGGCCGAGGCTGCCGGTGCGCCGGACGACTACGTGAACGACCTGCGCACCCGCCCCTGCCAGGGCATCGGCCCCTGATCGCTCGCTGTTGGGGCGTCCGCAAGTACCCCCAACTGCGAGTTGGCGGTACTTGCGGACGCTGTCAGCCGGTGGCTTCCGCCAGCAGCTCCACCAGGTGGTGGTGCATGCGGCGGTAGTCGACGGGCGTGATCGTCGACCAGGGCGCCTGGCCCTCCGAAGCGCGCCGCATCTGCAGGTAGCGGCCCTTCGGCGTGTCGTAGAACGCGACCACGCGGTCCGGGCGCACCCGCTTGCCCCACTTGTCCCTGGCCGCGGCACCGAACTGGCCGCGGTTCGAGGCGTCGCGCACCATCTCGGCCAGCGTGTGGGCATCGTCACCGCGCAACCGTCCGCGCAGGCCTGCCTCCAGGTCCTCGGGAGTGGCTGCTGAGGCGGCTGCCGCGTCCAGGTCGGACGACGGCAGGGTGATCGAGTGACCCTCGCCCGCCGGAGCCGCGGGGAGGGCGGTGAGAGCCTCGCGCGGCAGTCCACCGGCCTCGGCCGGGCGCAACACCAACTGCCCACCGTCCAGGACGGCCAGGACGCCTGCCTGGCCTTTGCCCGCGGCCAGCAACCGCACGCTGCGGTCCGCCAGCCACATGCGGGCGTCGATTTCCTGCTGCGGGCGGTCGAGGACGTGCAGCAGGTCTTCCAGCGTCGGATCGAGGGAACGGGGGCCGCCCAGGCCGCGCGCGCCGAGCTGGCTCCAGACGCGGTCCTCGATGTCCCGGCGTTCCTCGCGGGTCTTGCCCGGCGAGGGCACCTTCAACACCAAAGGCATCGTCTCCAGGCCCAGGTGGTCCCAGAGAACGTCGAACTCCAGCGTGGAGATGATCACCGGGTCGCGCGTGTCGCTCGTCCCCATGTCCAGGCCCAGCACAGTCATCAGTCTGTCGTGCTCTCCCCGATCACCGGCAGCGTGTAGCTGCCGACGCCGTAGATGTCGTCGCGTTCGCGGAGGTAGTCGGCGGCCTTGTGCTCCAGGTCCTCCTCGTCCTCGCCCTTGCGCGGGCCCATGCCGCCGAAGGGGTCGAACGGCTGCTGCAGCGGCACCGCGCGGCGGTGGACCTGCTCGTTGTCCGCGGCCGCGCCGACGGTGCCCATCGAGCCCATCGCCGAGCCTGAGGCGGAAGCCACACCGGCCGCGTTGCCGTGACCCATCACCGGGCCCACGGCGGCGGACGAGGCGGCGGTCGCGCCCTCTTCCATCTCCTTCGTCTCGTGCGCCGAGGAACGGCCGGAGCGCTGGCCCGGCAGGCCGACACCCGCGGTACCGGTGCTGCCAGGACCGGCCGTGCCGAAGGACGAGACCGAGGTGGTGCCCTTGGAGGTGTGGCCGGTCGACGTCGACGCGCCCGAGGTGCGCGTCGAGGAGCCGGGAGGAGGCGGGGTGGAGCTGCGAGGCGGAGGCGCGGACGTGACGCGCGAACCGGTGCCGGTGCGGCTGCGGGTGACGCCGCCGCTGGTGGAACCCTGCGGGCCGACGACCCAGGCTCCGGACGTGCCCACCTGGGCGCCGCCGCCGTGCGTCACCCCGGTGCCGCTGATGCTCAACTGGGGCGGCTGGCTGAACTGGCCGAGCGTCGAGGTGTTCGCCGTCGTGGACGACGCGTAGGTGGTCATGACCTCACGGGCGCGGCGCTCGGCGGCGTCCTGGGCCGCCTCCTGCTTCTCGTGGTCGGTCTGGCCGACGAACAGGTGCGTGAGGCCGGTGACCAGAGCGCCCGGCTGTTCCGAGGTCACCTCGACGGGCTTGGGCATGTCCGCGCGGGCCTTCGAGATGTGGCCGGCCTGCAGTTCTGCCGAGTAGCGCATCACGTCCGCGCCGGTGCGGGCGCTGTCCGCCCACGCCGCGATCGGGTTCAGGCCGGCCTGCGCCATCTCGGACGCCTTGCCGGTCCACTTGGCGCCGGACAGCGTGATGCCCTTGTGCAGGTCGTCGTTGATCTCGGTCAGCGCGTTCGACACGCCCTGCCAGCGCTCCATCGACGCGAACGACGCGGAGGGGCCAGGACCTGCGTTGATGCGGTCGTACAGCTCCTTGTGGCTGTAGCCCTGCCAGCGGTGATCACCCATGGTCAGCACCCGCTCTTGTTCATCATGCCGGTGTTGTCGCCCTCGACCACCTGGTACTGGCGCTCGATCTGGTTCAGGTTGTCCATCGCCGTCTTGAGCTGCCGCTGGTAGTTCAGCAACGCCTGCAGCGCCGAGTCGCCGTCGGAGATCGACCTGTCGTTGAACTTCTCCGCGGCCTCGGCGCTCACCGGGTCACCCGCCCACGGGCGGACGCGGAACTCCGTGATCGCCATCTCGATCTGCTTGTCGAGCTTGGTCAGCGCGGAGGAGAAGGTGCTGCGCAACGCCGGGATCGCCTCCGGTTCCACGCTCAGCTCGTGGCTGACGGGTGGCGAGGAGTCAGCCCCGCTGCGTCCCCCTGGCGGCATGGTGCGACCTCCGGCGGTTGTGCGTACAAGCGCTTCGTCACTCTAACCACCGAAGGTAACGCAGGGGAGTGCGATCAGTGACATCCGCCCGTGTGGGTCAGCGCTTCTGGAGCAAACTGGCCATCGCCGCCTCTGCCACCCGCTGGGCTCCCAGGCAAAGATGATCTTGTTGCACCGCAGTGGAATTCCCGCCGTCGCGGAACATGACGTCGCGGAACTGGCCGTCCGCCACGTCGATCTCCACGTTGCAGACGTCGTCGAGGTCGGGTGTGCGGACAGTAATCGCCGCGAACCCCTCGATCGAGCTCACCGCGTACTCCACCTGGGCGTTCTCGGAGAGCCAGACGTCGGCTCCGGACGCCAGCACCAGGGCGAGCCTCGCCACGTTGCCGCTCGTCGTGCTGCGCATCGTGCACGCCTTCGCGTCGCCGAAGCTCTTCTCGACGTACGCGCTGGGCGGGTTGTCGAGGCTCAACGAGGTGCGCTGGTCGGGCGTGAGCACCGCGCACGGGTCCAGCCCGTCGAGCGGCACGGCGCGCGGCCGCTGCGGGAAGTCCATCTGCTGGGAGGACGTCGGGGGCGGAGGTGGTGGCGGGCTGTCCAGTGCACTCGGGGCAGGACCGGCCGTGCACCCGGCCAGCGCCACCGCAACGATGAGGAGCGCCGTGATCCGCATGGCCGGACACGGTAGCCGCTACGGCTGTGGATCTGTCGCCAGTCGTGACCACTGCAACTCGTCGACGCGCTGGTCATCGACCGTCGTCGTCTCGCGAAGTCGACCCTCCAGGGTGAACCCGCACTTCTCCGCGACGCGCTGCGACGCCTTGTTGAACACGGAGTGCTTGTAGATGACCCGGCGCACGCCGGTCGCGCCGAACACCCAGCCCAGCACGGCGTTGAGCCCCAGCGGCAGCACGCCCTTGCCGCGGTGCTCCGGATGGGTCCAGCAGGTGACCTCCGACTCGCCACCCGCGAGAGTGAGGTTGTTGATGATGATCCCGGCGACCAGATCCGCCGTCACCGCCTCGCACACGGCCCACGACCACCGGTAGTCCTTCGCCCAGCCGTTGGCCATCAGCTCGATGAACGACTTCGCGGACGACTCGTCGTAGATCGCCAGGCGGGTCATGTACCGCCTGGTCTCCGGATCCGCGTGGATCTCGATGAGCGCCGGTACGTCGCTGATGCGGTCGTCGTGGCGGAATGCGCGCAGGTAGTACTCGCCGGCGTTGATCTCGACTGGCTCCACGCGCTCAGGCTAATGGTCGCTGTCGCACCGGGTGTGACGATCCGCCGCGTTCGTCTCGCGGCCCGCGGTGGTACCGGCTAGTGGTCGCCCGTGAACCCGTCGTGCCGGTCCGCCAGATCATCGAGTACGGGCCGGTGCGCGGAGGCGGGCGTGCCGTCCGGGGCCGTGGCGAGCTCGATCACCCAGTCCACGTCCTCGGCGTCGTCCTCGCCCGCCAGCATGTCCCGGTGCACGTGACACGGCCCCCAGCCGTCCTCCGCGAGTTCCGCGGCCAGCTCCTGGGCCTCCTCGCGATCGGGGAGGATCAGCAGCACCGTCGGCGGGATCAGCCCGCGCACCGCGAGCGCCGTCCGCAACGCGTTCGTGTCCGGCACGTGCACGCCGTCCAGTCCCGTGTCGCAGGCCGCCCGCGCGTTCTCCGCCGTGTCGTCGCAGAACACCGCGGTCGGGTAGCCGAGCTCGGCCAGCACGAGCCGGAAGATCGCCGGATCCGGCTTCGCGACCCCGAGCCGCGACGAGTTGAAGATCGCGTCGAACTCCTCGTCCAGCCCGAGCCGCGCGAGATCAGCCTCCAGTCGCGTGGTCGCGTTGGACAGCAACGCCACGAAACACTGCTTGCGCGCGGCCCGCACCAACGCGAGCGCCTCGGCGATCACCTCGCCGGGTGTCGCGACCCAGTCCAGCCCGACCTCGTGCCGCCACTGCTCGTCGGTGATCTCACCGGTGACGGCCCTGTTGAGCAGCTCCGGTTCGAAGGCTCGCTCGGCGATCTCGGGCGCCAGCGGCGGGAACCGCCGAATCACGCCGTCGAGATCGAGCAACAGCAACGGTTTCAACGCCGGCGTCCGTTCCACTGGCCCCACAGCAGCGCCGCGACGGGGATGATCACGAAGATCAGCGGGTTCTTCACCACGAAGAAGAACGCCAGCACCACGGCGATGCCCACCACGGGCACGATCGAGCCCTCCCACCGGCGCGCGGGAGTCCTCGCGGGTTCGGGGTACATCGCCATCGGCGCGGCGAACTGCGGCCGCGGATCGGGCAGGTCGTAGAACAACGCCATCAGCTCGCCGCGGGTCTTCGCGGTGGTGATCTTCGCGGACCGGTCGCCGTACTCCTCGATGTCGATGCGGCCCGCGCTCATGTGCTCGCCGAGCACCTGCAACGCCTGTTGACGCTCGGTGTCACCGATGCGGATGTCCCTGGACGGGTCGCTCACCCCTCAATCGTAGGTGAGCGACCCGGCCGGTCAGTCCTTCAGCTCGCAGATCACGGTGCCCTGCGTGATCGGGTCGCCCGGAGCGGCCGCCAGACCCGTGACGGTGCCCGCCTTGTGCGCCGTCACCGGGTTCTCCATCTTCATGGCCTCCAGCACCACGATCAGGTCGCCCGCCTCGACGGTCTGCCCGTCCTCGACCGCCACCTTCACGATCGTGCCCTGCATCGGCGCGGCCACCGCGTCACCGGACACCGCGGCCGAACTGCCACCCGCCCGCTTCGACTTCGGCTTCTTCGCGGCGGCACCGGCAGCAGGCCGCGAACCCACGGCGAGATCACCCGGCAGCGACACCTCGAGCCGACGCCCGCCGACCTCGACCACCACGGTCTGGCGCGGCGTCTCGTCCTCGGCGGCCTCACCAGAACCGGAGAACGGCGCGATCTGGTTGTCGAACTCGGTCTCGATCCACCGCGTGTGCACGGTGAACCCCTCGGGCTTCTCGGCGGTGAACGCCGCGTCCCGCACGATCACGCGGTGGAACGGCAGCACCGTCGCCATGCCCTCGACGACCATCTCGTCCAGCGCACGGCGCGCACGGGCCAGTGCCTCGTCGCGGTTCTCGCCGGTGACGATCAGCTTGGCCAGCAACGAGTCGAACTGCCCGCCGATCACCGAGCCGCTCTCGACACCGGCGTCCACGCGGACACCCGGACCCGAAGGCGCTACGAAGGAAGTGACGGTGCCCGGCGCGGGCAGGAAGCCACGTCCGGCATCCTCGCCGTTGATGCGGAACTCGATGGAGTGCGCGCGCGGCGTCGGGTCCTCGGTGTGCTTGAGCTTCTCGCCCGCGGCGATCCGGAACTGCTCGCGCACCAGGTCGATGCCCGTGGTCTCCTCCGACACCGGGTGTTCGACCTGCAGGCGCGTGTTGACCTCCAGGAACGAGATCGACCCGTCCAGCCCGACGAGGTACTCGACCGTGCCGGCCCCGTGGTACCGGGCCTCCAGGCAGATCGCCTTGGCGGACGAGTGGATCGTCGCGCGCTGCTCGTCGGTCAGGAACGGCGCGGGCGCCTCCTCGACCAGCTTCTGGTGGCGGCGCTGCAAAGAACAGTCACGCGTGCCGACGACGATCACGTTCCCGTGCGTGTCGGCGAGGACCTGAGCCTCGACGTGGCGCGGCTTGTCCAGGTACCGCTCGACGAAGCACTCGCCGCGCCCGAACGCCGTGACGGCCTCGCGCACCGCGGAGTCGAACAGTTCCGGAATCTCTTCCAACGTCCGCGCGACCTTCAGACCGCGACCGCCACCACCGAACGCGGCCTTGATCGCGACCGGCAGCCCGTGCTCCTGGGCGAACGCGATGATCTCGTCCGGTCCGTTGACCGGGTCCTTGGTGCCGGGCACCAACGGCGCACCCGCGCGCATCGCGATGTGCCGCGCGGTCACCTTGTCACCGAGGTCGCGAATGGCCTGGGGCGTCGGCCCGATCCACGTCAGGCCCGCGTCGATCACGGCCTGCGCGAAGTCGGCGTTCTCGGACAGGAAGCCGTAACCGGGGTGCACCGCGTCCGCACCGGACTGCGCGGCCGCGGCCAGCACCTTCTCGAACGACAGGTAGCTCTCGCCGGGCGTGTTGCCGCCCAGGGAGAAGGCCTCGTCCGCGAGCCGGACGAACGGCGCGTCGCGGTCGGGATCGGCGTAGATCGCGACACTGGCCAGGCCGGCGTCACGGCAGGCGCGGATGACCCGGACGGCGATCTCACCGCGGTTGGCGATGAGGACCTTGCGCAGCGACACGGCGTCGTACCTCCTGCTGGACCGGCAATTACGGCTCTGGCTGGTGCCGCAGTCTACGGAAATCGGTGAACTCCGAGAGGGAGAGACGGCTCACTTCACACTCATCCTGAGGCCATCGGCCACAATCTGCGATGTGGGTGCATCCAGGTCCGTGCAGGTGACCGCCGCCGTCGCCGCCGTGGTCTTCGTCGCCGGGCTGGTGTACGCCTATTTCCAGCGGCCCCACAACACCGATTCAGGTCAATCCGGCACCGACTCCGGAATGCACTGCGGTACCACCGTCTGCCAGGTCATCATCGGCAAATCGGTCGGCAGGGACCTCGTCGAGCTGCTCGGCGGCACGGGTGGCGGCCGGATCAGGGTGACCGGCGAGTCCGGGCCGTTCATCTTCGAGATGACCATCGCGGAGACCGGCGCGACGGTGAACGGCAACTCGCTGCAGTGCTCCGAGGCGCCGGTCAGCGTGTGCCTGGTGCGCGGCGACCAGAACGGCAAGTCGCTCGGCGAGGTGCTGATCCGCAAGGACGGCACGTGGTCGCGCGCGCAGGCTCCCTATCAGGCCAGTGCCGGGTACATCGGGCTGCACGACGTCAATGCGGACGGCACCGCGGACGTCGTCACGGCGCAGCTCGGCTGCGACGGCCTGTGCACCAACGCGTTCGTGCAGGTGTTCTCGGTGATCGGGCCGGTCATCGGTTGTACGAGTCCGGCGCCGGTCCGGGAGCAGCTCGACGGCTGGCCCGTACCGGCGCCGAACCTGTCACAGATCAGGCCGTGCGCTGATGCCTAGGCGTTGACGAGCTCGCGATCCTCGGCGGGCGACTCGATCAGGCCCTCGCTGCGCGCCACGAGCACCGGCACGGTGATCTGCCCGGCCACGTTGGTCGCGGTGCGGATCATGTCGAGGATCGGGTCGATCGCGTAGACCACGGCCACACCGGTCGCGATCACCTGCGGCGGCAGGCCGACGACGCTCAAGGTCAGCGTCAGCATCGTGTACCAGCCGGTGGTTCCGGCGGTCGCGAGAGCACCGAACACGGCCACGAGCACGATGCCGACGTACTGCCACACCGAGAGCTGGATGCCGAACAGGTTCGCGATGAAGATCGTCGCGACGGCCGGGTAGACCGCGGCGCAACCGTCCATTTTGGTCGTGGTGCCGAGCGGCACGGCGAAGTTCGCGTACTCCTGCGACACGCCGAGCTCAGTGGCGGCCTTGCGGGACAACGGAAGCGTGGCACCCGACGAGCGCGAGACGAACGCGAACTGGATCGCTGTGCCCGCCTTGCGGAAGAACTCGACCGGCGAGGTCTTGCCGACGAACTTCAGCAGGATCGGGTAGACCACGAACAGCACCAGCAGCGTGCCGGCGTACACCGCGAGGATCAACGAGAACAGTGGCCGCACGAACGAGTTCCCGTACGACGCGACGGCGTTGCCGATGAGACCGAAGATGCCGATCGGCGCCAGCAGGATGATCCAGCCGACGACCTTCTGCACGATGTCGAAGAACGAGCGGACCAGGTTCGTGAACGGCGCGGCCTTCTCACCGAGCGCGTAGGCGGCGAACCCGACGAGCACCGCGATGAACACGACCTGCAGCACCTCACCCTCGGTGAAGGCGCTGAAGATGTTGGTGGGGATCAGGTTGTCGAGCAACGCGCTCCACGAACCGGACGCGCGCTTGGCCAGCTTGTCGACGGCGCCGGCGGCGGGCTCGATGTGCACGCCCTGGCCGGGCTTGATGATCGCGCCGACCGCGAGGCCGATCAGCACGGCGATGAACGACGTGATGGCGAACCACAGGAACGTCTTGCCGCCGAGGCGCGCGGCGGTGCGGCCGCCGCCGAGGTTCCGCAGCGACGCGATGCCGACGACGATCGCGGTGAACACCAGCGGGATCACGGTCAGCTGCAGCAGCGACGTGAAGACGGAGCCGATCTTGGCGAGCACGGGCGCGAGCCACGTGCCCTTGCCGAGCCAGCCGGCGATCGCGCCGAGAACGAGGGCGCCGAGCACGGTCAGGCCGAAAACCTTGGGCTTGCGGTAGGTCTGGACGAACGACACTGGAACATCTCCTGGGCAGGGATGAGCGGAACTGGGGTGGCGGAGGCGTTAGCTCCGACAACCCGCGCTCGTCCTGCGTGCCAGGTCGATGTGCCTGCGACGCGTCAAGTACTCGTTCACCGCTAGCCCCCAACGCTCGCGATGAGGGCAGTCTTCCCTGATCAAGCCAAGTGTGACCAGGGTCTACCAGAGTGCGGACACGGAAACACCCACCTGGCCGAGCAGCCTCCGGGTGATGGGCAGGCTGATGCCGATCACCGACGAGTGGTCGCCGTCGATGCCGTCGATGAACCAGCCGCCGAGCCCGTCGATCGTGAAGCCGCCCGCGACGTGAAGTGGCTCTCCCGTCGCGATGTACGCCTCCAGTTCCTCGTCCGTCGGCGTGCCGAACCGCACGGTCGTCGACTCGGCGGCCGAGGCACGGTCGATCACAGCGCCACCGGACACCCGCAGCACGGTGTGACCGGTGATCAGCACGCCGCTCTTGCCGGAGACCCGCCGCCACCGCTCCCGCGCGACCTCGGCCGTCCCCGGCTTGCCCACGAGCTCGCCCTCGAACAGCAGCATCGAGTCACAACCGACGACGACGCACTCGTCGTCGTACTCGATCGCCTCCGCCTTGGCCGCCGACAGCGCGACGACGGTCTCCTCGGGCGTGGGGTTCGCGAGCGACGCGACCAGCGCGTCCTCGTCGACACAGGACACGCGGACGACGGGCTCGATGCCCGCGGACCGCAGGACGCTAAGACGGGCGGGTGACTGGGAGGCCAGGATCAGACGCACCAGCGGAGTCTCGCACGCCCGTTTCGCGCTTCATCAGCACCGCCGCGCTGACCCCGATGACCGTGGACACGACCAGCATGACCAACGCGGCCCGCGTCGCCGAGGTGAAGTCGCCCGTCGCGGCCAGCCCGATCTGCAGCACCGCGCCCGTGCCCGCGCTGCCGAGCACGCCGCCGAACTGCCGCGACGTGTTGTAGATCCCGGCGCCCGCGCCCATGAGCTGCGGGTCGAGCGTCTTCGTGGCGATGTTGGTGAGCGGCGAGTAGACCATCCCCATCCCGGCGCCGACGACCACGAGCGCGGGCAGCAGCGTCCACGGTGACCCGCCCAGCTGCAGCGTCATCACGAAGATGCCGGCCCCGAGCAAGATGAAACCGGCGATCGGCAGGTACTTCGCGCCCGGCCCGTTCGACTGCCGCCCCGCGAAGAACGCCACCACTCCGGACATCAGCGACGTCGGCGCCGTGAGCAGGCCCGCCTCGAACGCCGACAGCTTCGGCACCGTCTGCACGAACAGCACCAGCGGCACGAACAACCCGGTGACCGAGAAGCCGATGATCACGTTGGCGACGTTGCCCAGCGAGAAGTTCCGGTTGCCGAAGATCCGCAACGGCAGCAGCGGCGCGGTGTTGCGCCCGGCCGCCTGCCACAGCACGAACACCACGAGCAGCACCGCGCCCGCGATGATGATCTCGGCGATCGTGATCGGCCCGGCCACCCTGCCCCAGCCGTAGTGCTCGCCGTTCTGCAGCCCGAACACCGCCAGCCCGAGCCCGAGGCAGCACAGCACCACCCCGAGCACGTCGAACCGCGGCGACCGCCCGGGCTGCCAGTCCGGCACCCACCGCAGCACCAGGGTGAGCGCGACCACGCCGATCGGGATGTTGACGAAGAAGATCCACTCCCAGCCGAGCTGCGTGACGAGCACGCCACCGAGCAGGGGCCCCGACACCGTCGCGAACCCGGCGACCGACCCCCACATGCCGAGCGCCGCACCACGCCGGTCCGGCGGGAACAGGTGGGTGATGAACGACATCGTCTGCGGGGTCATGGCCGCCGCACCCAGCCCCTGCACGGCCCGCGCGGCGATGAGGATCTCCGCGTTGCCGGCCAGTCCGCAGGTCAGCGAGGCCAGCACGAAGATCGTGAGGCCGACGAGGTAGACGCGCTTCGGCCCGAACCGGTCGCCCAGCCGTCCCGTCAGCAGCAACGGCACCGCGAAAGCCAGCAGGTAGGCGCTGTTGACCCAGATGATGTCGTTGAGCGACGCCTCGAGGCCCTCGATCATCGAGGGCATCGCGACGTTCACGATGGTCGTGTCCAGCAGGATCATGAAGAACCCGACGCAGAGCGCCGAGACGGCCCGCCACGCAGCCCTGTCCGTGCCGGATCCGCCGGTTCGAGTAGTACTACTGATGCGCCACCACCCCGTTCGTCGGCACCCTCGACCAAGTGAAGCGCTGGGTGCTTGTCCTCACCGAACGCGGTTCCGATCGCGAAGGCAAGCGCAGACGGATCGCGGCGATGTTCATCGTGCTCTGCGGCCTCGTCGGATCGTGGGCCGTCGGCAGCGTGCTCGCGAGCGATCCCATCGGCTACGGCGTGCCGATCTGGCCGTTCGCCGACCGGCTCGACCGCGCCGAGAACGCACTGCTCGGCCAGGTCGTCCCGGTGGTGCGTGACAACCTGCCGCTGAATCCCGCGGTCGCCGAGGTGCTGCGCAAGACCGACGCCTACGGCAGCGAGTTCTGGACCCTGAAGCTCAAGGTCGACGGCGAGACCCGCTGCCGCGAGGTCGCCGTCAGCCTGAACATCACAAGTCGCCGCGTGAGCTGCTGAACTGGGTCTGCAAGTACCGAGCCTTTTCCATCTTCATGATCGGGTGCG
>NZ_JYJG01000479.1 GCF_000955955.1 Lentzea aerocolonigenes | reverse complement strand
TCGATTAGCCCATACAGCCCGTGTGAGCGCATCACCTCACGGGTACACCAACGCCGTGGACAGGCGCTGGGTGACGCGTGGAGCTCTGGTCGCGGCCTTCTTCATTCTCCTCGGCGCGGCGCTGTACGTGTTCGGGCAGTTCAAGCCCTTCGGTGACTCGTCGATCGACCGCAGCCAGCCCGCGATGCTCAAGTCGGTCCGGGACCTCAGCCAGTACCACGCGGCAGCAGGCGAGTTCCAGGTCGTGCTCGACATCGAGAACGACGTGAAGTGGGTACCCGCGGCACTCGCCGGCGAACGCACGCTGTTCGTCGCGGCCGGGTCGGTGAACGCCTACGTCGATCTCGGCTCGTTGAAGGACGACGGGCTGGTCCTGTCCCCTGACCGCAAAACGGTCGAAATCCGCCTGCCGAAGCCGCAGCTGGACAAACCGAACCTGCACCACGACCGGTCGTACATCTTCAGCCAGGAACGCGGGCTGATCAACGATCTCCAGGCGCTGGCGGGACCTCCCGACCAGCAACGGTTCTACCTCGCCGCCGAGGCCAAGCTCACGGAGGCCGCGCAGAAGTCCGAGCTGCTGAAGCGCGCGGAGGACAACACCCGCGTGATGCTCACCGGAATGCTGCAGTCGTTGGGATTCCAGGTGAAAGTGCTCACCGACTGAACCTTTCCCGCGGCGGCGGCGAACTTCCGGGTGAGCCTGTCGTCGCGGGTTAGGATCCGTTGGTGGAAGACGATCTGATGGCCTGGGCACCCGCTGCCGGTGCCGCGCCGGCACCCGAGGTCGCGTTGCCCGGCTACAGCGGATTCCGCGTGATCGCGCAGGGCGGCGAGGGCACGATCTACCGCGCCCGCCAGGACGGCCTGGGTCGCGACGTCGCCGTCAAGGTCCTGCAGGTGACCGATCCGGCGACGCTGGTCCGTTTCCGCCGCGAACTGGCCATCACCGTCGAGCTCGGCCGCCAGCACCCGCACATCGTCACCGTGCTCGACACGGGCACGCTGCCGGACGGCCGCCCGTGCATCGTCATGGAGTACTACGAACGCGGCTCGCTGCACGACCGGTTGCGCGCCATGGGCCCGTTGCCCGTGCCGGACGTGGTGTCCGCGGGCATCGCCGTCGCCGACGCGCTCGCGTTCGCCCACGGCCAGAGCATCCTGCACCGCGACGTGAAGCCGCAGAACGTCCTGGTGCTCCCTACTTCGTACGTGCTGGCCGACTTCGGCATCGCCCGCGGCGCCGACGCGGGCCACTCCGCGTCGCTGCAGATGGTCAGCTACCGCCACGCGGCCCCGCAGATGCTGGAGGGCGGCACCCCGTCGTTCGCCGACGACATCTGGTCGCTCGGCTCCACGCTCTTCACGCTGCTGGAGGGCAAGCCGCCGTTCGCCTCCGACAACCCGGACGAGGACACGCTCCTCTCCTACGTCGGCCGCGTGTCCCGCTCCGAACCCCGTTCGCTGACCCGGTTCGACGTACCCGCGGCGCTGGTCGCCGTGATCAACCGCTGCCTGCGCAAGGACCGCGCCGAACGCTTCGGTTCGGCTCTCGAACTCCGAGACGCCCTGATGGCCGTCAACGCGGCCACCTCCACCGCGCCCGCTGTGTCCATTGTGGACCCCGACTCGACGGCGATGCTGGGCGAACGCACGGTCTTCTTCCCGGAGGGCCCGACCGAGGCACCCGGTTTCGGCCCGCGCGGCTACGTCCCCGAACCGGAGCCGGAACCCGAACCCGAGCCGGAACCCGACAACTCCTGGCGAGGTCGGCTGGAGGACCTCACCTACCGCCGCCAGGACGTCATCGCGTCTCCTCCCCCGCCTCCTGTGGCCGTGCTGCCGTCGGTCGACCTCCCACCGGTCGAACCGATGACCGCCCCGGTCCGCAGGAGCAAGCGCGGCGGCGTCCTCGCGCTGCTCGCCGTGGTGGCCGTGACCGGCGGCGTCGTGGCGGGCATGCTCCTCAACCGCCCTGACGACAAGCGGTCCCAGCCCCCGGTGACCACCACGATCCCGGTCCCCACCACGGGCTCCACCGACGCGGGCCCGCCCCCGAACGCCGATCCGAAGTTCGTGCCGGTGCTCAAACGCGCCGAGTACCACGGCAAGGCGATCGAGCTGGAGTGGTCGGACCCGAGCGGCGGCAGGGCCCAGTTCGTGGTGATCGACGTGACGGGCCCGACGGGCGTCCCGCTGATGCAGGTGACGGGCGGCGCCACCAAGTACGTGGTCGAGGACGGTGGCGGGCAGCGCCGTTGCTTCCAGATCGCGGCGTTCGGCGACAACGGCGAACGCGGCAGCTCGGCGAAGGTCTGCGCCAACAAGAACTGAGACCGCTTCGTGCCTCCAGCCGTGCCTAGCGTCTGAACAACGGCCTCGGGTCGATCGCCCACACCACCTTGCGCCACCAGGAAGCCTTGCGCCGCACCGCTTTCCGCACCTGCCGGGCGAGTCGCCAGCTGTGCTCCACGCGCTCGGGCGCAGGCGCGAACGCGGCCTGGTCCACCAGCACCGCGAGCCGAGCCCCGGCCTCGCCCCACTCCCGCCCCACGTCCGGCACCGTCCGGTTCGCCCGCGGCCGCAGTCCCGCCAGCTGCAACGAGTCCAGCACCTCGTGCCACGCCCCGACCGGCCCGGCCGCCCGCAACCGCAGCCGCCTCGACGTCCGCGCCACGTACAGCACGAAGAGCAACAACACCGGCGCGAACACCCAGAACGGGAACCCGGCGGGCGCGGGCGGTGCAGCCTGAACGTCCGGCTTCACCGCGGTCGGCTGCACCAGCGGCGGCACCGAGGGCAACGACGTCGGCGTCGGCTTGGCCGTGGTGGACGCGAGCCTGTTCAGCACCTCGCGCTTCGAGGCCGCGCTGGGCCCGCTGCCGTTGCCGGACACCGGGTCGAACGCCACCCAGCCCCACCCGCTGAAGTAGACCTCTGGCCAGGCGGTGGCGTCCGCGGCCCGCACGATCCGCTCGCCGTTCTGCTCCGGCACCGGCTGGAACCCGACCACCACCCGCGTCGGCAACCCCACCGCCCGCGCCAGCACGGCGTAAGCCGAGGCGAACTGCTCAGCCGTCCCCGCCCCGGCCCCTGCCTCACCGGCGGCACCGAACAGGAACGTCTCCAGCCGCGCGTAAGACGACCCGACCGGCGCCTCGGCGTCCGGCCGCCGGTTCAGCCGCACGACCTGCTCCAGCGCCACCGCCTTCTCGTACGGGGTGCGGGCGTTCTGCGTAGCCTGCCGCGCGTACTCCGCCAGCGTGAACGGCAACCGCGGCAACGCCGTGTACCGCGTCGCGTCGGCAGGCACCGCAGCGGAAGCCAAGTCCGTGTCGGCGGGAGTCTCCAGCACCCCGCGAACCGTGTAGCTGAGCCCCGTCCTCAACCCTTCCGCCACGACCAGCGAGCCGGTGTCGGGATCCACCATGGCATCGCTCAGCGACACCGCCTGCGGCTTCCCCACCCCGGGCAGCCACTCGCCCTGCAACCCGGTGATCGTCAGATCGACGCTGGCGTCCTGGAACTTCCCACCAGTAGGAAGATCCGGCGCATCCACCACACCCAACGGCCCGTAGACCGACGCCGCCTCCCACGACGCGCCCGAGTACCGGCTCAACGTCACCAGCCGCACCGGCACCTCGGGCCCGCGCATCCGGAACAGCTCCGTGTCACCCGCCGCGGCCCACGCCGCGAGCTGCGGCAACGGGTTCGCGATCGCCACGTCGGTGACGGGCGGCGTGACGAGCTTGCGCGGCTCAAAACCGTTGGTGGGCAACACAAAAGCCACCAACGTCAGCGCCGCCAAAGCCACCGCCAGCACCGCGGGCGGCACCACGGGCCCACGCCGGTCGATGATCAGCCAGCCCAACGCCAGCAACACGACCAGGACCAGGGCGACCACGCCGTAGCGGTCAGAACGACCGGTCGTGAGCAATGCCGCCGACACGTACAGCACCGCCGCACCCAACGCAGGAACGAACAACGCCGTCCCCCGCTTGGTCACCGACAGCACCGTCCCGACCGAGACACCGATGATCAGCAACAACCCGGGCACCAGCAACTCAGGCGTCGCCGGAGCCGGCCGGGCAGCCGTGAGCAGCCGAGGCACGGTGTCCAGCAGCACCCAGGTCGGGTCACGATCAGGCGTCGCACCACGAGCAGCGAAGAACCCGCCCGCCATCGCCACGACCATGACAGCGAGAGCAGCCAACCCGGCGGGAACGATCCGCTTCAACAGCAGCGCGAGGAACCCGACGAGCGCAGCAAGTCCGAAGTAGACGAACGCCCCGTCCCACGCCCGCGCCAGCTGCAGCGCACCGACCACCAGGACAGCGGCAACCCAGGCGTACTTCATCCCGCCACCACCGAAACCGAGTGCACCAACGCAGATCTCACCGCGCCACCACCACGTCCCGCGAGCGCATCACGCCAACCGCCAGAACCGCGGTGCGCCAACGCCGACCTCATCGCACCGACACCAGGTTCCACGACCGCGACAGCCGAACCACCACCACCGCATGCACCAAGCGCCCGCGTCACCGTGCCACCACGACGTCCCGCAACCGCAACAGCCCAACTACCAAAACCGCGGTACGCCAACGCCGACTTCACCGCACCAACACCAGGTTCCACGACCGCAACAGCCCAGCGACCACAACCGCGTACACCAAGCGCCCGCGTCACTGCACCAACACCACGTCCCGCGACCGCCACAGCCCAGCCACCACCGCCTGCACCGAACGCCGCCTTCACCGCGCCACCACCGCGTTCCACGAGTCGACGAGGTCCTCCGCGCGACCACCGCTGATCACCAGCACCGAGCCTGCAGCGCTCACCGGCCGCTTCTCGTCCACCACCAGCACCGTGCCGAACGCAGCCCGCCCGGCCTCCAGCACCAGCGCGGGCACGGTCTTCCCGCTGATCACCGCCACCACGTCGAGGTCGCGCACCGGAACGGTCGGCCGACCGTCGACGTCCTGCAGCTCCAGGTCCGCCAATGCCGCCAGAATCGGCGCCGAGTCCTGCGTCTCCTCGAGATCGATGCCGCCGGACGACGTCAGCAGCCGCACCGGGTGCCCCTGCTCCAAGGCCGAGGTGATCAGCGAGGCCGCCACCTCCACGGCCTCCTCGAACCGTTGCGCCTCAAGATAAGAAGAAACGCTGTCGTCGAGCAGCACGGCCAGGTGCGGGCGGGCGGGGTCGGCGTCCTCGCGGATCATCAACGTGCCGGTGCGCGCGGAAGTCGCCCAGTGCAGCCGCCGCAGATCGTCACCCGGCACGTACTCCCGCAGGCCCACCAGGTCGGTGCCGCCACGTTCGACGCGTTCGTCAGCACCGACTTGGCCGCGCCGAGCACCGGACGGCAGGCCGCGCACGGGCAGCACCCTCGGCACCACCCGGACCTGCACGACCTCGCCCAGAACCGTGCGAGCCTGCGCCAGCCCGGCCAATCCCTTGCGCCGCAACGTCAACGGGCCCACGTCGAACACACCGCGCCGCTCAGTCGGGATCGCGTAGTCGACCGCCTCGACCACACCCGGCTTGAGCAAAGGCACATCCACCGACATGGCCGCCCCGGCCACCATGTCCACGGCGTCCAGCGCGACCGGCCATCGACCGACAGCCGACAGCTCCAGCCGCCCGTTGCACCGAGCCAGCCGAGGCACGGTACGCGGACGAACCGAACGCGACACGGTCAACGGCGAAGCAACCAGCACCGAGACCACCGACGCCACGACCAAAGCGGTCAGGGCAAGTCCGAAAGCGGCCATGCCCGCGTAGCGCCACCACAGCCCGACACCGAGCATCAACAGGCCCAGCACCACGACCCCGGTGCCGCGCAACGTGAGTCTCATTGCGCGGCAGGCTTGGGCACCGGCACGCGCGAGAGCACGTCGGCCAGCACCTCGGACGTCGTGACGCCCGCCAGCACGCTCTCCCGTGTCAGCACCAGCCGGTGGGCCAGCACCGGGTCCGCGATGTCCTGAACGTCCTGCGGCACCACGAAGTGCCGGCCCTTCGACGCCGCGTACACCTGCGCGCACCGCACCAGTGTCCGCAGACCACGAGTCGACGTGCCGAGCCGCAGCCGCTCATCCGATCGCGTGCCCACGCCCAAAGCCGAGATGTACTGCAGGATTGGATCGGCCACGTGCAGCAACGAAAGCCGCCCGCTGAACGCACTCACCTCACGCGGCGACGTCACCGTCCGCACGTCCGCGATCCGCCCGGCACCACTGCCAGGACGCAGCACGTCCAGCTCGTCCTCCACCGACGGATAGCCGATCGAGGTGCGCAGCATGAACCTGTCCAGCTGCGCCTCGGGCAACCGGTACGTGCCGTCGAGGTCGATCGGGTTCTGCGTCGCCACCACCAGGAACGGGTCCGGCACCGCGTGCCCGACACCGTCGATCGTGACGGTCCGCTCCTCCATGACCTCCAGCAACGCCGACTGCGTCTTGGCGGCGGCGCGGTTGATCTCGTCCGCCAGCACGATGTTCGCGAACACCGGGCCCGGCCTGAACCGGATCTGCCCCGTCTGCGGGTCGTAGACCGACGTGCCCGTGACGTCCGACGGCAGCAGGTCCGGCGTGAACTGCACACGCCGCGACACACCGCCCAACGCACCGGCCACCGCACGCGCCAGCGTCGTCTTTCCCGTGCCCGGCACGTCTTCCAGCAGCACGTGGCCGCCCGCGAACATCGCCACGAGCACCAGGTCGACCACGTCGCGCTTGCCGCGCACCGCGCTCTCGACGGCATCTCCGAGCCGGGTGTGCAGGTCGCGGAAGGCGGAAACCTCACCGGTGTCGATCACTTTTCCTCTTCTCTGCGTACACCGATGCGCAACAGGAACGCACACGCCAACAGCCCTAAACCGCCCGCACCCGCAGGCGCGGTCCCGGCAGGAGCCAGCCGCGGAATGCAGCCGGGCTTGCCCTGGCACTCGTCCAGGATGAAGTTCGCGTTCTTCGCCGCGGAGTCGACCTGACCACCGCCGGACGCCGCGTACGCGCGCACCACGATCGAGTTGATGCCCTCTTCCAGGTCGATCTGTGCGGTGGTGGCGGTGCAGGCGATGCCCACCGAGTAACCCTGCGTCTTGTTCACGACCTCACAGCGCCCGTTGTGGCTCGCCCAGTCCGCCGGTGGGGCCATGTTCACCGTGCGCCTCGACGCCATCCGGCCACCGGTGATCGAGCTGATCACCGCGGCGCCCGCGGTCGGCAACGACGGCGGGGGTGGAGGCGGCGTGGTGGTCGTGGTGGGCGGAGGGGTGTTCGGCGGCGGGGTGTTGGGAGGTGGCGTGTTCGGTGGCGGAGTGTTCGGTGGCGGTGTGTTGGGCGGCGGAGTGTTCGGCGCCGTCACCGTGAACGCGGCCATGCCCGACGCACCCGCCGTCGTGGCCGTCGACGCACGCACGGAAACGTCCAGCCGGCCGCTCGTGCAGAACGTCGAACCCGCACACGGCAACGACAGATCAGCCGACGTGCCGCCCGACTGGGCCGACACCGACCCACCGCTGAACGAACCGGAACCCGTCACGGTGTAGCCGACAACAGGCTCAGCCGACACAGCCGCCGTCCAGCTCACCGTCACGACAACCGCTGAAGAGGTGCGCGACTTCTCCCGCACCGTCACGCCGGCAGGAGCAGCGGGAGCACCGGGAGCGGGTGGCGCCGTCGAGGAAGGCATGCTCGGAGGCGTGTTCACCTCGGTCGTCGGCCCGTTGTTGCCGCCGGGATTGCGCGGCGGCTTCGTCGGCTCGTCCGGGTTCGGCGGCGGGGGCGGGGGCACCGACGGCGGCGGCGAGCGGTCCGGGTCCTTCACCGGCAGTTCGGGGCTGCGGATCGTCAACGACCGCGTCGCGCCATCGGTGTCGACCAGCACACCCGTCGACGAGCCCGGCACGTTCACGAACAACCGGCCGTCGTCGAACACCAGCTCGGGGTCGTTCCCACCGGACGTGCGCACGTCGTCGCCACCGCGACGGCCACCGCGGTCGAGGATGATGACCTTGCCGGATCCCTTGCACGGCACGTAGACCTTGTCGCGGAACACCGCGGGCCGGCCCGGCTTCGGACAGCCCAGCGCACCCACGTCGACGCGCATCACCTGCCCGTCGACCACGAGCACGACCACGGACGAGTCCGGCACCGACGCGGGCACGAGGTCCGTCGGCGCGCTCTGCGCCGCGATCACCTCGGAATCCGTGCGATCAGTGGACGACGACACGTCCGCACCGGTGCCGTCACGCACCGGTGCCGTCACGCACCACGACACCGCCGTCGAGACCGATCAGCGTGACGCCCTGGTCGTGCGGCACCAGCACCGTGCGCGGCCCGGCACCCGTGATCTGCCGCTGCGAGCGCTCCTGGAACCGCTCCTCGTCATCCGACCAGTCCAGCGACCGCAACGTGCCACCGTGATCGACCAGCCACAGCACACCGCGCTCGTCCACGACGGCGTCGGCAAGCGGTTGCCCGGCCTGCCACGTCTGCCCGACATCGGCCAGCGTCAGCGGATCCGCGGTGTGGATCGTGCCGGTCGCGCGGTCGACGACGAACACCATCCCGTTCGACACCAGCACCTTGCTCGACGCTCCGGGAGGCGCCTGCCGCCGGCCAGAGGCCAGCAACGTCGCGAGGTCGATCACGGTGATCTCGCCGGTCCGCCGGTTCAGGACGATCAGCCGGCCGTCCTCCTGCGCGATCTCCAGCTGCGAGTCGGGCCCGCTGATCTGCAACCGCGTCTGCGGCTTGCCCGACATCGGGTTGACCTGCACGACCTCACCGCGCTGGTCGTCGCCCAGCCAGGTGAGCCCGTCCGACACAGCCACCTGCGTGCGCGAGATGCCCTGCCCGAGCGCGGCGCCCGCGAGCACCAGAACACCCAGCAGTGCCGCGACGAAACTCGCCGATTCCCGCCCTCCACCGGAGATAATGCGTCTGATCCGGTGCCACCAAGCCATGCGCGCCTCCCTCGCCCGCCGGGGATGCTAACCCCCGGCTATGACAACTTCGGACGGTGCACGGTTCCCGGATCGCCCGGTCAGCCAGCTGGCGGACATCAAGGACTCTAATGACGGGGTCTGACAGTTTTGGAAAACGAATGGCGCTCCCCCAAAACGATCAACGCATAGGGCAGAGTGGACGTATGGAGATCCCCGGCATGGGTCTGGCCGGCAAGGCGCTCGGCTTCGCCATCAACACCGTCGTCGACACCACCGCGACCGTCGCCGCGGTCCCCGGTCGCGTGCTCGACCTGATCACCGAGGTCGAGCAGCTCGTCCGCAAGGTCAACGGCACGGTCGACGCGATCGACGGCATCATCAAGAAGGCCGACGAACTGGTCGACCGCACCACCCACGTCGTGTCGGACGCGGAGAAGGCCGGCGACGAGGTCCGCGCGATCACCGCGAGCGCCGGCGACATCACGGAACGGGCCGCGCAGGTCGTCACGACCGCCGGCCACACCGCGCACACGGCCAACGAGCTGATCGGCATCTACGAGCCGATCGCCAAGCAGGCCCAGCCGCTCGCGAAGCGGTTCGTCGAGGAACTGTCGCCGCACGAGGTCGAGGCCGCGATCAAGCTGGTCGACGAGCTGCCGGTGCTGACCGAGCACCTGACCAGCGACATCCTGCCGATCCTCGCGACGCTCGACCGGGTCGGTCCCGAGGTCCACCAGCTGCTGGAAGTCACCAGCGACATGCGCCAGGCGATCCTCGGCATCCCCGGTTTCGGGTTCATGCGCCGCCGCGGCGAGAAAAAAGAAGAGGAAGAAGGTGTGAAGGCGATCGAAAACGGGTAGCCCACCCGCATGACCGCCGACGCACGCGCTGACAACCTGACCTGGTGGCTGCTGAGCAGCACTTTCTGCCTGCTGGCCTTGATCGACCTCGGCCTCGCCGTCACGGAGAGAACCAACTGGCCCTACGCGCTCGCGGCGTTACTTCTCGCCGCGAGCGCGTGGAGTGCCAGACACGCCCTCAGGCCTTCCCCGTCGTCTGATGCGTCAGGTTCGACGCCGCTCCGAACCGGAAAGCCCGCACCCGATAGGTCGCGGTTTTCTCGTCTGGGAGTGTGATCACGCCGTACGAGGTCGTGTCCGGGTCGAGCTGCACGGCGACGCGGTAGTCCGCGGCACCGGCGGGCTTGACCTCGATGAGGTACCCGTCCTCGTCCGACGCCTGGTCCTCCCACGTGAACAGGATCCCGTTGGCGTGTTTGACCTCCGCCTTCAGATTCACCGCCGCTGCCTCCGGCGATGCCACCGGATGGGTGCCCTTGCCGTCCTTGCGCGGCGCAGTCCAGTCCGGCCCTTCGATCTCCGGTGTCTCGTCGCCAGGGGGCAACGTGACGTCCACAGTGGCCGATGACGGCCCGCTGAACGGCCGGACCCGGTAGTAGAACTGGGTTTCCGGAATCAGGTCCGGGTGCTTGAACGAGTTCCGCGCGGGTGGCGCGAACTCCAGCACCACGTACTCGCCGTCGGCAGCGTTCGCGTACTCGACGACCTGTCCCGCCGCTCCCGCCTCCGGACGCCAGTGCAGCGTCACGTCGGTCGGCGAGGTCAGCTCGGACGTCAGCGCAAGGTCCTGCTGTTCCTGGCCGCAGGCAGCCAGGAACAGCAGTCCCACCACAGAAATGCGCTTGATCACTTAGGTGCGGTCACTTGCGCCAGAACTTGATGTTGCTCCACACGACCGTCGCCGGACCCTGACCGCTCGCGGTCCGGTACGCGCCGAACTTGTCGTAGAAGTTCCCGCCGGAGCTCGACACCTCGTGCTTCTTCGAGCCGTTGATGTAGGTCCGGTGGGTGCTGCCGACGACGTGCACGGTGTTCACGCGCACGGTCGTGCCGACGGTCGCCCCGCTGGCGATCGTGTCGCCTCCGTGCACGGCGTACAACCGGCCGCCGCGTTCCACGGCGAGCATGAAGTACGGACCCGCGCCGGGGTCGTCCTTGAACGTCTGCTTGAGACTGACCCTGGTGCCTCCGAGACTCGTGATCCGGAAGCTGCCCTCGAACTGTCGCGTGCCGCCCGTGTAAGTGGCGTACCGGCGCTCGGCACGCTGGTCGCCGGAACCGGTCGAGCAGGTGAGCTGGAACGTGAGGTCGCTGGCCTTGCCGCAGCCGCGTTGCTGGACGCTGAACGACGGCGAGTAGCTGGTCCACGGACCGGATTCGACCTGAGCCTGTGCGGGCGAGCCCGACACGAGCAGACCGGTTGCCAGCGCGAACCCCGCGACGATGCGGAGTCGTTTGGACATACCGATACCTCCTCAAGACGTGCTGAGGACAGCACGTTTTCTCAGGGGGCGGTATCGGGAGCGTAGCCGATAATGATCTGATGTTCGACCTCCATCGTCTGCGACTGCTGCGCGAACTTTCCCAAAGAGGAACGCTCGCGGCCGTCGCCCAGGCGCTGAACTACAGCCCGTCGTCGGTGTCGCAGCAGCTGTCGTTGCTCGAAACAGAGGTCGGCGTGCCGTTGCTGGAACCGGTCGGCAGGCGTGTGAAGCTCACTCCGCAGGCCGAAATTCTGGTGCGGCACACCGAAGAAGTGCTGACCAGGCTGGAGCAGGCCGAGTCGGAGGTCGCCGCGTCGCTGCACGAGATCACCGGCACGTTGCGGGTCGCGACCTTCCAGACCGCGGCGCTCGCGTTGATCCCCGCGACGTTGGCACGCATGAGAGATGAGCATCCGTCGCTTCGGATCGAGTTCCAGGTCCTCGACCCCGCGGAAGCGCTTTCCGGCTTGAACGCCCGCGACTTCGACCTCGTGTTCCTGGAGGAGTGGCCGGATCAGCCGGAACCGCGGTTCTCCGGCCTGGAGTACCGGGAACTGTTCCGGGACCCGATCCGGCTGGCCGTCCCACGTGGACTGTCGGTGGACGAGGTCGGCTCATTCCCGTGGATCATGGAAACCGAGGGCATGCCGCAGCGGATCTTCAACGTGAACTGGTGCCGCCGCCACGGCTACGAGCCGGACGTGCGCTTCTCGTCGATCGACGTGCTCGTCAAGCTGCGGTTCGTGGAACGGGGACTCGCGGTCGCGCTGCTGCCCGATCTCGTCTGGTACGACCGCGAGGTCACCGTCGACCTGCACGAGCTCCCCGTTCCGCAGTCCCGGTTGTTGTTCACTGCGGCACGGGCAGGACGAGGTCAGCATCCTGCCGTGCAGGCGTTTCGCGACGCCTTGGCGCTTTCCGCAGAGCGGCTCCAACCCCCGCGGTGATCACCAATGCGATGGCGCACAACGAAATGACGCTCAGGTGCTGCCCCAAGATCGCCACACCGGCCAACGCGGCCGCCGCCGGTTCCAGTGCCAGCACGACGCCGAACGTGTTGGCCTGCAGCGTTTTCAGCGCCCGGATCTCCAGCGTGTACGGAATCGCGGACGCCAGCAGCGCCACCAACGTCCCGAGCACCAGGATTTTGGGCTCGAACAGCTTGGTTCCGGCCGTCGACAACCCGTACGGCAACGTGAGTGCCGCCGCGATCAAGCTAGCCCCCGCGAGCCCGCCGGTCCCGAGCCCAGCCGTCGCGAGCTTCCGTCCAGCCAGCACGTAACAGGCCCAGAACGCGGCCGCGAACAACGCCAGCACCACACCGATCATGTCCAGGTGCGCGCCCGTGTACTCACGAACTCCCAGGATGATCACGCCGGCCAGCGCGAGTCCGACCCACACGAAGTCCCTCGCCCGCCTGCTCAAGATCGCCGCGAGTCCCAACGGCCCCAGGAACTCGATCGTCACCGCCACGCCGAGCGGGATCCGGTCGAGCGCGAGGTAGAACGTGCCGTTCATGCCGGCCATCGTCATGCCGAGCACGACGGTCTCCTGGCGGAACTTCGGTTTCACGACCACGGCCAGCATGATCGCCGCGATGCCGAGCCTCAACGCCGTCGCGCCGGGCGCGCCGATCTGCCCGAACAGCTGACTCGCGAAGGCCGCGCCGAACTGCAGCGAGACGACCGAACCGAGGACCAGGAAGACTGCCATGCTCCCAGCCTCGTTCCCCGCCTCTCTTCAGTACAGCGAATCTTTCCGAGCGATATCGTTCGGTTTTCCCGACCGTTTAGACTGGTCGTGCAATGAGACGCAAACCTTCCTCTCCACTCCCCCAGCGCAACGGCCTGGACGCCGCGCGCCTCAAGCTGCCGCCAGAGGGCTCGTGGCTGCTGCTGCGCGAGCACCTCGTCGAACGCCTGCCACGGGTAGCTCCGGCGCGGATCGAGGAAATGCTGCTGGAGGAACGCATCTGGGGCGTCTCCGGACCGCTGGGCATCGACGCGCCGTTCATCCCGGACAGCTACATCTGGTTCCACCGCGATCTGCCCGTCGAGGTGCCCGTCCCGTTCGAGGTCGGCGTCGTCTACCAGGACGACGACATCGTGGTCGCCGACAAGCCGCACTTCCTGGCCACGATTCCGCGCGGTCAGCACATCATGCAGACCGCGCTGGTCAAGCTGCGCGACTCCCTCGGCCTGCCCGACCTCTCCCCCGCGCATCGCCTGGACCGGGTCACCGCCGGGCTCGTGATGTTCGTCGTCCGTCGCGAACTCCGCGGCAAATACCAGACGCTGTTCCGCGACCGCCTGGTTTCCAAGGAGTACGAGGCGATCGCGCCCTACTCACCGTCGTTGTCACTCCCGTGCGTGGTCCGTTCGCGGATCATCAAGGAGCGCGGCATCATCACCGCGTTCGAAGTGGACGGTCCACCGAACGCCGAGACCCACGTGTCCCTGGTGGAGCACCGGAACGGCTTGGGCCGCTATCACCTGAAGCCGTTGACCGGCCGCACCCACCAGCTGCGCCTGCACATGTCCGGCCTGGGTGTCCCGATCGTCAACGACGACTTCTACCCGATCCTGCAGGAACGTCCGCTGGACGACTTCTCCTCACCTCTGCAGCTGCTGGCCCGCACCTTGTCCTTTGTGGACCCGGTGTCCGGCGTCGATCGCTCGTTCACCTCTCGCCTGTCGTTGTCCGCCTGGTCATGACACGTGGGTGCGCCTCGTGTCGATCGGCTGCGGCTCCCACACCTTGCTCATCCGCTCGTGCAACCGGCGCGCCAACGCACTCATCTCCGGATGCGTCTCGGTGAACTCGGCGACCACCCGTGCCCGGAACATCAGCCGGCCGCGCGCTGTCGTGCTGTACCAGAACCAGTCCTCGTCGACGACCCTGGCGAGATGATCCGTGCCGTCGCGCTCGAAGCGCTGCACCAACGCGTTCCCCTCCACCAGCCACCGCACGCAGGCGTCTTCGAGCCCGCTCTTGGTTCCTCGTTCCTCGAAGTAGGCCTGTTCCGCCGCCTCTCGCAACTCCCTCGGCGTCTCCGAAACGGTCGCGCAGGTCGGAAATCCCATCCGCAGGTACACGAGTTCGCTGAGCCCATCGCCCAGTGACGCGCCCTCCAGGTCGATGAACCTGGCGCCTTGTTCCGAATACACGTCATTACCGGGGCACGGGTCGCCGTGCAGGAGGTCGAACTTCCCGGTGTCCTCGAAGACCAGTTCTTCCTCCGCCTTACCGATCTCCACATCCATGGCCCGGACGAACCTCAGAAACGGTTCCGGATCCGGAATCTCCTGACGCGGCAACTGGCCGTCATGCTCGGCCCCGGTGGCCATGTGCAGCCTGGCGAGTCCTCGGGCGTAGTCGATCACCCAGTCCTCCTCGGGCGGATCCGACCTCAGTCGTTCCAGCACCACCGTCTGGTCGTCCTGGTCGACGTCGAGGATGCGCGGGACCATGCCGGTGTGCTCAGCGAGTCGCAGGGCGGTGATCTCCCGGTCGAACGCTTCGCGGGTGCCGATCACCTGCTTGATGATCCGATCTCCATCTGCCCAGACGTTGGAACGCTGACTGCTCGCAAGTTTCCTCACATGACCATCCTCTTTATGTCGTCGAGTTACGTCAAGAGAGAGAAAACGCGCACGACACCTATGACACTTGGCCTGACCTGC
>NZ_JYJG01000478.1 GCF_000955955.1 Lentzea aerocolonigenes | reverse complement strand
GGATTCACCCTATTGTGTAGCCNCTAACCCCTTTTCGGAAAATGATCACGAATAGAATTGGGGCATGGAAGCCGTCGAGGTTCTCGATGCTCTCGATTATCACGAGAAACAGATCGCCTATCATCAGGCGCAGCGTCTGCACGTCCTGGCGGATTATGCGATCGAGTGTGAGGGTGACGAGTTCTTCGAGGCCGAGATCGCCGCCGCGATGAAGTGGACCACGCGGTGGACGAGCGATCAGGTCGCGATGGCGCGGGAGATGGTGACCAGGCTGCCGCAGACGATGGATGCCCTGGAGAAGGGTGAGATCGACTTCTACAAGGCCCGCGTGCTCTACGACAAGACCATGCCCCTGTCGGCGGATCACGCGGCCGAGGTCGAGGCCCGTGTGCTGGTGAAGGCCCCGGACCAGACGGGCGCGCAGATGCGCCGCCTCACCCACCGCGTGGTGATGCGGGTGGACCCGGACGGTCAGAAGGACCGCGAGGAGATCCGCAAGGCCCAGCGCTGCACCGGCATCGACAAGCTCGACGACGGCATGGCCCGCTTCTGGGCCTTCCTGCCCGGCGACATGGCCACCAAGTGCTACGAGCGCGTGGACGCCATCGCCCG
>NZ_JYJG01000477.1 GCF_000955955.1 Lentzea aerocolonigenes | reverse complement strand
GTGCTACGAGCGCGTGGACGCCATCGCCCGTTCTGTGCGCAACCCGAAGGATGTCCGCACGCTGGACCAGATTCGCGCGGATGTGGTCGCTGATCTGATCCTCGCCACTCCGGACAAGACCAGTTCGGTGAAGACCGAGGTCTACGTGACCATCTCCGCGGCCACGCTCATGGGCCTGTCCGAACAGCCGGGTGAACTGGCTGGGTACGGCCCGATCTCCGCCGACATGGCCCGCGAACTGGCCGCCGACGCAACCTGGCGCCGCCTGCTCACCGAACCGACCAGCGGCGAGCCACTGGAGTTCGGCACCACCACCTACCGCCCACCCGCCGCCCTACGCAGGTTCGTGTGGACCCGCGACCG
>NZ_JYJG01000474.1 GCF_000955955.1 Lentzea aerocolonigenes | reverse complement strand
GTCGACGGCATCCCGGACGAGTTCCTGCGGATGAACGGCACCTACGCGATGAGCGCGGAGCAGCGGGTGGAGTGGGAGCGCGAGGTGCGTTCGCTCTACGACGACGGCATGGTCCGGATCGTGATCACGCCGACGTGGGCGAAGCTCATCGACTTCGAGACGACGCTGCCGACGCCGGTGCAGGAGCTCGCCGAGCGACGGTCAGCTCGACAGGAAGCGGTCTAGCACGCGGACACCGAACTCGAGGCCCTCGACGGGGACGCGCTCGTCGACGCCGTGGGCCATCGACCGGTAGTCGAAGCCGGCGGGCAGGGACAGCGGCGAGAAGCCGTAGCAGTGGATCCCCAGCCGGCTGAACGCCTTCGCGTCCGTGCCGCCGCCCAGGCAGTGCGGCACGACCACGGCGGCGGGGTCCTCGTCGCGCAACGCCTCGGCCATCGCGGCGAACCACGCGGTGTCGACGGGCGCCTCGACGGCGGGCTGGTGTTCCAGGAACTCCCGCGTCACGCCGTCGGCCAGCAGCGAGTCGATGGTCGCTTCGAGCTCGTCGATCGTGCCGGGCAGGGTGCGCACGTCGAGCTGCGCGGTCGCGGTGCCGGGGATGACGTTGACCTTGTACCCGGCCTGCAGCATCGTCGGCGTCGTCGAGCAACGCACGGTGTTCTCGACGAGCTTCGCGGCGGGTCCGAGGCGGGCGATCGTGCCGTCGACGTCGTCCAGGTCGACCTCGACGCCCAACGCCTTGCCCGCACCGACCAGGAACGCCTCCACCGTGGGCGTCAAACGCACCGGGTGCTCGTACGCGGCGATGCGCGCCAACGAGGTGACAAGTGCTGTGACGGCGTTCTGCGCGTTCTTGCGCGATCCGTGGCCCGCGCGGCCCACGGCGGTGAGCTTCATGTGCGACGTACCGCGTTCAGCCGTCCCGATCGGGTACAGCCGCACGCCGTCCACGTCGAACGAGAAGCCGCCGGACTCGCTGATCGCCGCCTCGACCCCGGTGAAGTAGGCGGCGTGGTGCTCGACGAGCCAGTGCGCGCCGTACACGCCCTGGTCCTCCTCGTCCGCGACGAACGCCAGCACGACGTCCCGGCGCGGCCGGCGGCCCTCGACGTGCCACCGGTTGAGCACCGCGAGCGTCATCGCGGCCATGTCCTTCATGTCCACGGCGCCGCGGCCCAGCACGTACCCGTCGCGGATCTCGCCGGCGAACGGGTCGAAGCTCCACTCGGCCGGGTCGGCGGGCACGACGTCGAGATGGGACTGGACGAGGACGGCGGGCAGCGACGGGTCGGTGCCGGGGATGCGGGCGAGGACGTTGGTGCGGCGCGGCGCGGGTTCCAGCAAGGTCGGCGGTACGCCGTTGTCCTGCAGGATCGCGGCGACGTGCTCGGCCGCCTCGCGTTCGCCCTCGCTGGAGCCGCCACCGCGGTTGGTGGTGTCGAAGCGGATGAGCTGCGCGCACAGCTGCGCCACGTCCAGCGTCATGCCGCCACCCTACGGTCAGCCGTAGATGCCCTCGATCGCACCTGCCGCGACGTGCGTGACGACCTTGAACGCCTTCATCGCCTCGGTCATCGACACGGCGTCGAACCCGACGCGGCGAGGCCCGGTGAGTTCGACGGTGGGCACGACCGCGGCGGCGTCGGCGAGGTGGGTGGCGTCGAACTCGATCTCGATGCGATGCGCGGACACGGCCCCCTCGCGTCGCCCTGCCAGAGTCATCGCGTTGGCGGCCGCTTCTGTGATCTGTGAAAAAGCCACCGCCGGTGGGAGACAGATGGCCGCGTAGCGCGACACGCATTCCTTCACCGCCACGCCGGTGGCGCCCGGCGCGTAGCTCCGGGCGTCTTCGCAGGTCAGGTCGTCGCCGGTGACCAGCAGCACGGGCACCCCGTACTCGGCGGCGAGAGCGGCGTTGAGCCGTCCTTCGGAGGCGTGGACGCCGTCGAGCCACACGCCGGTGATCGAGTTCTCCAGGTAGGTGTGGGCGAGCACGCCTGATG
>NZ_JYJG01000473.1 GCF_000955955.1 Lentzea aerocolonigenes | reverse complement strand
CCACACGCCGGTGATCGAGTTCTCCAGGTAGGTGTGGGCGAGCACGCCTGATGAGCCCGCCGCCGTGTGATAGCCGAGGAAGACGACACCGTCCACTGAGGAGTCGATGCCCTGCATCATCGACAGGGGTTTGTGCCGGCCGGTGAGCAGCCGTGCGGAGGTGTGGAGGTCCTCGAGCAGCAGGTTCCGCTGCGCCGAGTGGGCTTCGTTGACGAGCACCGAGGTCGCGCCGCCCGCGACCAGGCCCTGCACGCAGGCGTTGACGTCTCCGGTGAAGAGCCGCCGCATCCGTTGCCACTGCTCGGTGCCGGGCACGACGTCCCCGGTCCAGGTGACTCCGGTGGCGCCTTCCATGTCCGCCGAGATCATGATCCGCACATCTGAGTAACGTAGCGGTGGGCTGCTGGGGAAGAGGGGTATTTCGTGCGTGTGAAAGCGTGCGCGTTGCTTGCAATAGCAACGACATTGGTGCTGGCGACGCCACCTGCCACCGCTTCGGGACCGGTGATCCTGAAGGTGGCGATCGTCCAGCAGATCGACTCGATGAACCCGTTCCTCGCGGTGTTCCAGTCGAGCACCGAGGTCGGCCGGCTGATGTACGACTACCTGACCGCGTACGCGGCGGACGACCAGCGGGTCACCGAGGGCATCGCGAACAGATGGGAGCCGTCGGCGGACAAGCTCACGTGGACCTTCACGGTCCCGCAGGGCAAGAAGTGGTCGGACGGACAGCCGATCACGGCGGCCGACGTCGCGTTCACCTACAACCTGATGCTCACGAACGAGGTCGCGCGCACCGCGAACGGCAGTTTCGTGAGCAACTTCGAGTCGGTGACGGCGACCGACGACAGGACCGTGGTGATCAGGACCAAAGCGCCGCAGGTGACGATGCTGGCGCTGGACATCCCGATCGTGCCGAAGCACGTGTGGGAGAAGGTCTCGAACATCAAGGACTACGCCAACGACCAGATGCCGGTCGTCGGCTCGGGCCCGTTCGTGCTGACCGAGCACGCCGCGGGCCAGTTCATCAAGCTCAAGGCCAACAAGGACTACTGGCGGGGCGCGCCGAAGTACGACGAGCTGCACTTCGTGTACTTCCAGAACGCCGACGCCGCGGTGCAGGCGCTCGCGAAGGGCGAGGTCGACCTGGTCAACCGGATGGCGCCGGCCCAGTTCGACTCGCTGGACGGCAAGGACGGCGTCACGCGCAACCGGGCTCAGGGCCGCCGCTTCACCGAGCTGCTGATCAACCCCGGCGCGCAGACGAAGGCCGGTGAGCCGATCGGCGACGGCAACCCGGCGCTCAAGGACGTGCGGGTGCGGCGGGCGATCGCGCAGGCCATCGACCTGGACGCGCTGGTGGCGCGGGTCAGCCTCGGTTACGCGGAGAAGGGTTCCGGGCTGGTGCCGCCGGTGTTCGGCAAGTGGCACTGGCAGCCGGACGACAAGACGCTGCGCAAGTTCGACCCGGCGGCCGCGAACGCCGCTCTCGACGCGGCGGGCTTCCCGCGCAGGGCGGACGGCACCCGGTTCGGCCTACGCCTGGTCGGCCGGGCCGGGCGGGCGTACGACGAGCAGGCGTCGGAGTACCTGAAGCGGTCGATGAGCGACATCGGCATCCCGCTGGACGTGCAGCTGGTGTCGGACAACCAGCTCAACGAGGTCACCACGGCGGCGACGTACGACCTGGCGTTCTCGGGCTGGGCGACGAACGTGGACCCGGACTTCATCCTGGGCCTGCACACGTGCGCGCAACGGCCGGGCGCGGACGGCAAGGGCGGCACCACCGACGCCTACTTCTGCGACCAGGCCTACGACGAGCTCTACGCGCGGCAGCTCTCGGAGTTCGACGAGGCCAAGCGGGTCGAGATCGTCAAGCAGATGCAGGCCCGCTTCTACGACCAGGTGCCGGCTGTGGTGCTCGCGTACGAGAACGCGCTGGAGGGCTACCGCTCCGATCACTTCGCGAAGTTCACGACGCAGCCCGCGCAGGGT
>NZ_JYJG01000472.1 GCF_000955955.1 Lentzea aerocolonigenes | reverse complement strand
GCGCAGGGTGGCGTGATCATGGCGCAGAACGGCATGTGGGGCTACTACGGCGCCGTACCCGCCGCGCGGGCCGCGCAGCCGCCGGGCAGCAGGTGGAACGGGTTCGCGCTGATGGGCGCGGCGATCGGCTCATTGGTGCTGGCGATCGTGGTCTACACACGGCGGCGCAAGGCCACGGCAGGGGAGCGCGAGTAGGTGCGACTGGCCGGTCGGCTCGGTGGTGCCGCGCTCAGCCTGGTGATGGTGGCGGTGCTGGGCTTCTTCCTGTTCCGGGTGGTGCCCGGCGACCCCGTGGTGTCGATGACGCGCGGGCGGCCGACGACGGCGGCGATGCAGGCCGAACTGCGCTCGCAGTTCGGCCTGGACCGTCCGCTGCACGAGCAGTTCTGGAGCTACGTCACCTCGCTGCTGCGCGGTGATCTCGGCACGTCGTTCACGTTCCGCCGCCCGGTGGCCGACGTGATCGCCGAACGCCTCGGCCCGACGTTGCTGCTGGTCGGCACGTCGACGCTGATCGCGGTGGGGCTGGGGCTGTGGCTCGGGGTGCGGGCGGCGTGGCGTCGTGACTCGGCGTTCGACCGGGCCGCGACGGGGGTGTCGCTGACGTTGTGGGCGGTGCCGACGTTCTGGCTCGGCATGCTGCTGATGATGGTGACGGGAGACCTGTTCCCGTCGCGGGGCATGCGCGACACCGACACCGCGCCGGACTTCGTCTCGCAGGCCCTCGACGTCGCCCATCACCTGGTGCTGCCGTCGGTGACGCTGGTCGCGGTGGTGTGCGCGGAGTACATGCTGGTGATGCGGTCGTCGTTGCTGGAGGAGATGCACGCGCCGTACCTCGTCACCGCTCGCGCGAAGGGGTTGCGCGACGACCTGGTGCGCCGCCGGCACGCGGTGCCGAACGCGGTGTTGCCGGCGATCACGCTGGTGTTCCTGCGGTTCGGGCTGGTGGTGGCCGGGGCGATCACCACGGAGACGGTGTTCTCCTGGCCGGGGCTGGGGTTGTTGTTCTACGACGCGCTGACCGGGCCGGACTACTTCCTGCTGCAGGGGTTGCTGGTGTTCACGGCGAGCGCGGTCGTGGTGATGAACTTGCTGGCCGACCTGCTGTACGGGGTCCTCGATCCGCGGGTGAAGGTCGTATGAGCAGGTTCGACCGGGCTGGTGTGGCCGGTGCGGCGGTCCTGGTGGTCGCGGCGCTGGTCGCCGTCATCGGGCCGTTGCTGATCTCGGCGGACGCGTTGGACGTCACGCGCGTGACCGCTGCCCCGTGGCAGTCTCCTGGCGCCGAGTACTGGCTGGGCACGGACCACACTGGGCGGTCGGTGGCGCTGCTGATGGTGCAGGGCGCGGGGACGTCGTTGTTCGTGGGGCTCACGGCAGCGGTGCTCGCGGTGGGCATCGGTGCTCTGGTCGGGATTCTGAGCGGTCATTTCGGCGGTCTGGTGGCGGGCGCGTTGCTGCGGGTCACGGACTTCTTCCTGGTGCTGCCCGCATTGGTGCTGGCGATCGCGTTGTCGACGGTGCTGCCGCGGGGACTGGGGACGATCGTGCTGGCGATCGCGCTGACGAGCTGGCCGTCGACGGCGCGGATGGTGCGGGCGCAGACGCTGACGATCGAGGCGCGGCCGTTCGTGGAGCGGGCGCGGGCGCTCGGTGGCGGGCACGCGCATGTGATCGGGCGGCACGTGCTGCCGTCGGTGGTGCCGTTGGTGCTGGTCAACGCGACGCTGGCGGTGGCGTCGGCGATCGTGATGGAGTCGACGCTGGCGTTTCTCGGGCTGGGTGATCCGACCCGGATCTCGTGGGGCGCGATCCTGCACCAGGCGCAGCTGCACGGGGCGGTGCCGCAGCGGGCGTGGTGGTTCCTGTTGCCGCCCGGTGTCGCGATCGTGGTGGTGGTGCTGGCGTTCACGCTCGTCGGGCGCGCCCTCGAAGCCGTTGTGACGCCGAAGAGGTAGCCGATGCTGGAGTTGAAGAACCTCACCGTCCACTACGGGCACAAGCGTGTGGTCGACGACGTGAGCCTGCTGCTCGCGCCCGGTCAGACGCTCGGGCTCGCGGGTGAGTCGGGGTCGGGCAAGTCGACGGTGGCGATGTCGGTGCTGCGGCTGCTGCCCAGGACCGCGCGGGTCGGCGGCGAGATCCTGCTCGACGGTGACGACGTGCGGACGATGTCGTGGGGGAAGCTGCGGGCGGTGCGGTGGGCGTCGGCGTCGATCGTGTTCCAGGGCGCGATGCACTCGCTCAACCCGGTGCGGCGCGTCGGCGACCAGATCGCCGAGCCGATGCGCCTGCACGGCACGAACGGCAGCGTCGACGAGCTGCTCGACCAGGTGGAACTGCCGAAGGACAAGGCGCGCGCCTATCCCCATGAGCTCTCCGGGGGCCAGAAGCAGCGGGTCATGATCGCGATGGCCCTTGCTTGTGGCCCGCGGCTGGTCATCGCCGACGAACCGACGACGGCGCTGGACGTGGTGGTGCAGGCGCAGGTGCTGAAGGTGATGAAGCGCCTGGTCGCCGAGCAGGACCTGGGCCTGCTGATGATCAGCCACGACCTGTCGGTGCTCGCCGAGACGTGCGACGACCTGGCCGTGATGTACCGCGGCCAGGTCGTCGAGCGCGGCAGCACCCGCGACGTCATCGCCAACCCGCGGCACCCGCACACCGCGGCGCTGACGGCGGCGTTCCCGGTGATCGGCGACCCCGCGCACCGCTGGACCGAGCCCGCGGAGCCCTCGGCACCGCTGCTGGAGGTGCGCGAGGTCAAGGTCGACTACGGCCGGACGCGCGCGGTCGACGGGGTGGACCTGACGATCGGCCGCGGCGAGATCGTGGCGCTGGTCGGGCAGTCCGGATCCGGCAAAACGACACTGGCCCGTACCATAATGGGCCTGCGGAAACCGTCCTCCGGTCGGGTGATCTTCGACGGCGTCGAGGTGCCCAGGAAAGGCAAGGCGCTCAAGGCGTTCCGGCGGCAGGTGCAGCTGGTTCTGCAGGACCCGGCGAGTGCCCTGAACCCGCGGCACAAGGTGCTCGACGCGGTCGCAGAGGGACTGCGGGTCCACGGCATTCCCGGCGACGAGGAATCGCTGGTCACGGCCGCTGTCGAGCGTGCGGAACTGAGGCCGGCGAGCCTCTACCTGGAGGCTCTTCCGCACGAGTTGTCCGGGGGTCAGCAGCAGCGGGTGGTGATCGCCGGAGCGCTGGTGCTGCAACCCCGTCTGCTGGTCGCCGACGAACCCGTCGCGTCGCTCGACGCCTCGGTGCGCGGAGAGATCGTGGCGTTGCTGCTCCGGTTGCGGCGTGAGCTGGGCCTTGCTTCATTGATCATCACGCACGACCTCGGGCTGGCGTGGCAGATCGCCGATCGGGTCGCGGTGATGCATCAGGGGAAGATCGTGGAACAAGGCTCGGTGGAACAAGTGCTGCTCAACCCGTCTCATGACTACACGCGTGCGTTGCTGCGCGCGGTACCTCAGGTCTGACGTGATCCCGATCGAACACGCCCGCTATCGGGCCTCGCTGACGCCTGCCGAGATCGGCAGGGGCGGCGCGGACGGCTGGGTGTCCGTCGACGAGGTGCCGACGCTGGCGTGGCTGGCGTGGAACGACCTGGGCCGCCCGCCGGGAGTGCTGGGCGAGCTCGCCGAGGCGAGCGAACCGGAGCACGTGCTGGAGCTGTGCCGGATCCTGGCCTCGACCTCACGCGCGGACACCGCGGCGGTGTGGCGCTACTTAGCCGCGGACTGGGAGCGCACCGGTGAGCGTTCCGACGGCAGGCAGCGGTTCCTGCTGGACCGTGCGACGCGTGGTGAGGGCATGAACTGGCGCGACTTCTCCGCCCTGATGGGCACCGATCGGCCTGAGGAGGTCGACGCGGCGTTCGACCGCGGCGAGGACATGGTCGGCATCTCGGTCATCGGCCTGTCGCTGTCCTACCCGGACCCGTGGGTGACGCTGGCACGGGTCGCGCGCGCGTTGGACCACAACCGCATCGAGGTCCGCCACCACGGCGCCACGGCGCTGGCGCACGTGGCGCGGCTGCACGGGGTGGTGTCGCGCGAGTGCCTGGAGGTGCTGCGCCGGCATCCGAACGAGGTGGCCGAGGACGACCTGTGGACGTTCATCTCCCACCACAAGCTGCCGGCGTGGTTGTGGTGGCGGCGGATCAAGGCGCGGCTAGGGCGTCGAGTTCCGCGCGCACGGCGGTCTCGGTTAGCAGGTTGCGCTGCTTCACGGCCCGCCGCAGAGCTTCCTCGAAGTGCGCGCGGGCCTGCTCGGCCGAGCCCGCGGTCTTCGCGATCCGGCCGCGTTCCAGCGCGATGTGGCAGCGCATCTCGTCCGGCCCGTACCAGCCGCCGGGGGTGAGCGCCCACGCCTGGTCGCACTCCGCGCCGGCCAGGACGTGGTCACCGGCGAGCCTCGCCAGCTCGGCCAGTCCCAGGTGCGCGCCGGCCTGAACGACCTGCGCGCCGGCCCGCCGGGCCAGCGTCAGCGCGAGGTCGAAATCGGCCTTCGCCCCCTCCGCGTCACCTGCCGCGAGCTTCGCGTGGCCTCGTCCGACGACGGCTTCCGCGGTGTCCTCGGTGGCACCGAGCTCGTCGAGCAGCTGCCGGGCGCGTTCGACGTGCGCCAGCGCGCCCGCGTTGTCGCCCGCGGCCAGCGCGATCTCGCCGAGCTGGTTGAACGCCAGCGCCGCACCCCACCGGTCACCGGCCTGCCCGAACGCCGCCGCCCCCTGCCGCAGCAGCTCCGCACCGGCCGCCGGGTCGCCTTCCATCCGTTTGACCAGGCCGTCACCGACCAGGGCGAGCGCGATGCTCCACGGGTCGTCGCCGAGCAGCCGGTTGCGGCGGTGCCAGATCTCCGACTCGTCCTCGGGCGCGCCCAGCGCCATGCCCCACATCATCGTCATGATCGGATAGCGCGGCGGCGCGTCGAACGTGGCCAGCAACGCGTCCGCCTGCCGGATCCGCGCGGTCTGGTCGCCCGTCGCGACCGGCCACGCGATCAGCAGGCACAGCGCGTACTCCTGCTCCCGCCCCCGCGGCACCGTCTCGCCGCACGCGCGCAGCACGGCATCGGCCTGCTGAGCGGCCTCGGTGCGCAGGCCACGGCACCAGTAGTAGGTGGCCAGCGCCGCGACCAGTTCCAACGCGAGATCGACGTCGTTCGCGGTGGCCCACCCGACTGCGGCGACGAGGTTGTCGTGGTCCTGCGCGAGACCGCGCAGCCACTCGACCTGGTCGTGGGCCCGCAGGTGCGGTTCCGCCGCCTGCGCCAGGTCGAGGAACCAGCGGGCGTGACGGTCCGCGAGGTCGGGTGCGTGGGTCGAGCAGAACGCCCGGATCGTGTCGAGCATCCGGTAGCGGTCGCCGGTGACCTCGATGAGCGACTTGTCGACCAGCGAGGTCAGCGTGTCGACATCGGAGGAGGTGACGTCCACGGCGGCCTGGAGGCCGGCGCTGCCGTGGAAGACGGTGAAGCGCGCGGCGAGATCGCGTTCGGTCTCGGTGAGCAGGTCCCAGCTCCACTCGACGACCGCGTGCAACGTGCGGTGCCGGGGCGCGGCGGTACGGCTTCCCCTGGACAGCAACCGGAACCGGTCATCGAGGCGGGCGGTGATCTCGCCGAGGGGGAGTGACCGGACGCGTGCGGCGGCGAGTTCGATGGCGAGCGCGATCCCGTCCAACCTGCGGCACACGTCCGCGATGACGTCGTGGTCCGCGGTGAAGCCGGGTTTGACGGCTTGGGCGCGGTCGAGGAACAGCCTCACCGCGGCGTCGTCGTCGAGCGCGGCGACCGGGCTGAGTGATTCACCGGTGATGCCGAGCGGTTCCCGGCTGGTGGCGAGCACCCGCACGTCCGGGCACCTCGCCAGCACGGCACCGAGCACCCGCGCGGCCTCGTCGACGACGTGCTCGCAGTTGTCGACGATCAGCAGCGCGTTGCGGCTGGCCAGCGCCGCGATCAGCCTCTCCTCGACACCGACGGCGCCCGCGGGCAGCAACCCGGCTTCGCGCACGCCGACACCGTCGAGCAACGCCCGCGCGACATCGGTCGTGGCACTGAGGTCGACGAACGCCACCTCGCCCGGCTCGCGGTGCCCGACCTCGACCGCCAGCCGGGTCTTGCCGGTACCACCGGGACCGATGAGCGTGACCAGCCGGTTCTCCTGCAGCCACTTCACCACCCGCCGCAGGTCCTCGTCGCGGCCGACGAAGCTGGTGAGCTGCGCCGGCACACCCCGGTGCGGCGCCTCGGCCCTCAACACCTCCAGGTGCGCGGCGGCGAGCACGGGGGAGGGATCGACCCCGAGCTCGCCGGCCAGCAGCTCCCGCCCCTGTGCGAACACCTCCAGCGCCTCGGTCTGCCGGCCGTCGCGGTGCAGCGCGCGCATCAACGCCGCCCGCACGTCCTCCCGCAACGGGTGCTGTGCCAGCAGTGCGCGCAGATCGTGGGTGCTCCCGCCGGACACCACGCAGCTGACGAACACCTCCTCCAGACGACGGCGCGCGGCATCGGCGAACGGCGCCTCGACATCGGCCAGCGCCGGGCCACGCCACAACGCCAGCGCCTGCGCGCCACGTCCGGCGCCGAGCAGCTCGGCGCACAGGATCCAGTCCACCTCAGACGGGTCGGCGACCAGGCGATACCCGGCAGGATGATGCTCGATCACCAGCCCGGGGACGGTTTTGCGCAGCCGGGAGATCTGAGACTGCACCGCGTTCGCCGCACCCGAGGGCGGCTCGGTGTACAAGCCGCCGATCAGCTGGTCATGCCCCACGATCCGCCCGGCGTCCAGCACGAGCATCGCCAGTAGCGCGCGCTGACGTGGCGCGGCGACCTCCACGCCACCGACCAGCACCGGACCGAGCACCCCGAACCTCACGGTGCTGGATTCTTCCGGAGATCGGAGATCCACGAGGCCGAAACCGGCACTGCTCCGAATAGGTCTTCTATCTATGCAAACCAGTGACCCGGTGTATCAGCCCGCTCGCGTCCGGTCTCCTTCTGTTCGGTCGGGGACGAACCTAGTGAGCGGAGAAGGCAAGCATGAGACCCATGATCACGGTCGGCACCGCCCTGGTGGCCACCGTGGCTCTCGCGATACCTGCCCATGCGGCCAACGGCAACCTGCCGGGTGGCACCAGCATCGGTGTGACGATCACCAGCCCGGCGAACAACTCGACCGTTCTGCCGGGCCCGGTGCAGGTCACCGGCAAGGCGAACATCGGCACGGGCATTCCCGTCGTGGACACGGCACTGACCTACGTGATCGACGTGTCCGGTTCGACCGACATCAACAACGTCGCGGCGGGCTGTGGCGGTGACCAGAACGGCGACGGCAAGCCCGCGACGGTGCTGGACTGCGAGCTCGCCGGCGCGAAAGCCCTGCACAGCAAGGCGAACGTGCCCAACACCGTGGTCGGCAACGTCGGTGTGGCGGTGTTCGCGAGCAACGGCGACTCGGCCGACCTGAGCGCGGACGCGGGCAAGCAGAAGGTCGTGGCGCCCGGCGCCGACAGCAACGGCAACGGCGCGGACGTGCCCGAGGTGATCTCCAGCGCGTTCTCCGGCCCGAACACCGGCGGTGGCGTCACGAAGTTCCCGCCCGGCGTGAACGTCGGCAACAGCACCAACTTCGTCGCCGGCCTCACCGCGGGGATCGACGCCGCGAAGGCCGCCCCGCAGTCGCGCAAGATCATGGTGTTCTTCTCCGACGGCGGCTCCACCGAGGGCGGCTCCGTGAACGACGTGCTGCCCCAAGCCGTCGCCGCGGGGATCAAGATCTTCACCTTCGCCGTGTCGAACAACGCCGCCTGCGACGCGACCGGCACTCAGGGCTCGTTGCGGCAGATCGCCAACGCCACCGGCGGTCAGTGCATCGAAGTCCAGGACGCCTCGCAGCTGCCCGGCGTCGTGCCCGGTGTCATCGCCTCGAAGCTCACCCAGCTCACGCTGAAGGTGAACAACGGCGCGGACATCCCGATCACCTCGATCACGCCCGGCCTGCCGCAGGACGGACCGGCGTCGGTCGACTACACCGTCACCACCCCGGCGCTGGCCGCGGGCACCCACGAGCTGTGCGTCACCGCCCACGGCACCGACGGCGGCGGCACGGGCAGCGTCACCGAGTGCACCACCGTCAAGGTCAACGCCCCGCCCGTCGTGAAACCCGGCGGCCCGTACGCGGGTCAGGAAGGCACCGACGTCGCGATCGCCGGCCAGGTCACCGACCCCGACGGCCCCTCGCTGACCACCACCTGGACCGCCGCGCCCAAGTCGGGTGTCGACGCGGGCGCGACCTGCTCGTTCGGCAACGCCTCCGCCCAGGCCACCACGGTCAAGTGCACCGATGACGGCGTGTGGACGCTGACGCTGACGGCGAACGACGGCGTGAACCCGGCCGTGAAGGCCACCACGGACCTCACGCTGACCAACGTCGCGCCCAAGACCACCCTCAGCGCCGACAAGACGCTGGTCACCCGCGGCACCACGGTGAACTTCACCGCGCCGTTCAGCGACATCGCCACCAACGACAAGCACACCTGCACGCTCGACTTCGACGACGGCACCCCCGTCGTGAACGGCGCCGTCGCCCAAGGCGCCGGCAGCGGCACGTGCACCAGCTCGCACGCCTTCACCCAGCTCGGCGCGCACAACGTGCTGGTCACCGTCACCGACGACGACGGAGGCGCCGCCACCGCCGTGGTCAAGGTCGTCGTCTACCTGCGTGGCGAGGCGTGGGCGCTCAACGCCACGGGCCTGGTCAACGTCGCGAAGACCCCGCACGCGCAGTGCCCGCCCAACGAGGACAAGACCGTCGCCAAGATCGACGTACTCGGCCTCGCGTCGGTGAACGCCCTGCACGCCGACTGCACCCTGGACCCGAACACCGGCCGCACCGTCGCGTCGGCACGGGTCGAGGGAGCGTCACTGCTCGGTGGCGCGATCAAGCTCAACGCCGTCGAAGCCTCCTGCGTCAGTGACGCGAGCGGTGTCGTCGGCTCGTCGAAGGTCGGCACGCTCAACGGCCAGCCGATCGGCACCGGGCCCGCCACCATCGGCATTCCCGGCGTCGCCACGGTGCACCTGAACGAGACCGCCACCGGACCGAACGGCCAGCTGATCCAGAACGCCGTCCGCGTCCGCACGCTGCTCGGCCAGGAGATCATCCTGTCGGCCTGCCGCCTGGGCTGACGAGTCAGGGGAGGGGGCCGTGCGTCCCCTCCCCGCCTCAGGCCAGGACGTGCCCCGTCGTCGAGTCCACGTGATCCGGGATCTCCTCGTGACGGTCACCGGTCGTCAGCGTCCCGGTCGGCTCGAACAACAGCACCCGCGCACCCGACGCGGAAGACGGCTTGTGGAACGTCCCGCGCGGCACGGTGAACGCCGAGCCCTTGTCCAGCACCACCGTGCGTTCCCCGGCGGGCTCGCGCAGCCCGATGTGCAGCTCACCGTCGAGCACCAGGAAGAACTCGTCGGTGTCGTCGTGGACGTGCCACACGTGCTCGCCCCGCACCTTCGCCACCCGCACGTCGTAGTCGTTCACCCGCGTGACGATGCGAGGGCTCCACAGGGCGTCGAACGAGGCCAGGGCTTTGTCGAGAGAGATGGGTTCACTGTTCACGAGACCAAGCCTCGCTGCTGGCGCGCACCTGCCGTGAGTGCTAGGAATCGCACATGTCGCAAGAATCCTCGCACCGGGTGGTGGTGATCGTCGACGAGAACTCCAACCCGTTCGAGCTCGGCTGCGCCACCGAGATCTTCGGCCTGCACCGCCCCGAGATCGGCCGCGACCTGTACGACTTCCGGCTCTGCTCACCCGACCCGGACACCCTCATGCGCGACGGCTTCTTCACCCTCACCGGAGTCGCCGGTCTCGACGCCGCCGAGCACGCCGACACCCTGATCGTCCCGAACCGGCCCAACGTCGACGCGCCCCGCCGCCCGGCCGTCCTCGACGCGATCCGAGCCGCCCACACCCACGGCACCCGGCTCGTCGGCTTCTGCAGCGGCGCCTTCACCCTCGCCGAAGCGGGCGTGCTCGACGGGCGCCGGGCCACCGCGCACTGGCAGTGGGCCGACGACTTCCGCGCCCGGTTCCCCGCCGTGGAACTGCAGCCGGACGTGCTGTTCGTCGACGACGGCGACATCCTCACCGCCGCGGGCAGCGCCGCCGCACTCGACCTCGGCCTGCACATCGTCCGCCGCGACCACGGCGCCGAGATCGCCAACGCCGTCTCCCGCAGGCTCGTCTTCGCAGCCCACCGCGACGGCGGGCAACGCCAGTTCGTCGAACGCCCGGTGCCCGAACTGCCCGACGAGTCACTGGCACCGGTGCTGGCATGGGCACAACAACACCTCGACACCGCGCTGACCGTCACCGACCTGGCCGCACAGGCCGCCGTCAGCCCCGCGACCCTGCACCGCCGCTTCCAAGCCCAGCTCGGCACCACCCCGCTCGCCTGGCTCACCGGAGAACGCATCACCCTCGCGTGCAGGTTGATCGAACTCGGCGAACAGCGCTTCGACGTCGTCGCCCGCCGCACCGGGCTCGGCACCGCCACCAACCTCCGCACGTTGATGCGCCGCGAAACCGGCCTGACCCCGTCGGCCTATCGCCGCCGGTTCGGGACCAGTCCCGGCTGAGCGCCCTACGGTCACCTCCCGTGAGGCGCAACCTGCTGGCCCTGGCCGTCCTCGTCGCGGGCACGACCTGGTACCTCACCCAGGACACTGTCCGCGACGACGCCAGATCCACGACACCGCTGCCCGGACGTGCCGGAGGGACAACAGCTCTTCGACGCGGGCGACACCGTGGTGCTCGACCCGGGGCAGCTGACCGACCCCACCGGCGACAACCCGCTGCTGACCCGGCTCAGGGCCACCGCACCCGGCTACGAACCCGGCTTCGACGACTACATGCCCGCCGGCAAGAGCTACGAGTCGTACGTCGACGCCCTCACACACATCCGCTACGTCGTAGTGCGCCGCACGTTCAACGTCGACATCGGCCCCACCAACGGCTTCACGTTCACCAGCGCCTCAGCCAGCGCGGAAGCCGTCATCGCCGACCTCACCACCCGCACGATCCTGTGCAGCGTCACGACCAGCGCCACCCTCGCCGCCAACGAGATCACCTACACCATCCGCGACCCCGACCACCGCGAGGAGAACGCCAAAGCCGCCATCTCCAGCGCCGTGCGCAGCTCCGCGACCGCGGGCCTGCAGTTCAAGCTCGACGTCCTGCGCCACGGCAAGATCGACCTGCGCCGCTGAATCCGGGCCGGTGATCAGGCCAGCGCCCGCAGCACGATCCGCTCCACCACCCGCGTCTTCGCGTCCGCGTAGTCCTGCACCCGGTCCCACGTCCGGCCCGCCAACGCCCGCTTCGTCGCCTCGTACTCCGCCCGGTCCTCAGGGTGCGCGCGCAGCCGGTCGCGGAACGCCAGCATCCGGTCGACCTCCTCGCACGCGGGGGAGAAGACGTGCAGGTTCACGTTCGGCACCCGGCCCTTCAACAACCGGTGCTGATACCACGAACGCTCCCGCGCCCGCAGGTAGTAGCCCGCCTCGACCAACGCCGGCACATAGGCGTCCTCATCGTCGGAGTCCGGGACCACCAGCAAGATGTCGATCAACGGCTTGGCCGCCAGCCCCGGCACCGACGTCGACCCGCAGTGCTCCAGCCGCACCACCGCGTCACCCAGCGCCGCCCGGATCTTCGCCTCCTCGCCCGCGTACCACCGCGGCCACACCGGGTCGTAGTCCCGCAGCACGATCGGCGCGTTGTGCGGCGGATCCTGCGTCACGAACTCCACGTCGTCCGGCTCCGCACGCCACGTCACGTAGGCGCGTTCGAGGATGTCCAGCACGACCTCGTTCTTCGCCGCCGCGTAGTCCTGCACCCGCTCCCAGGTCTGCGCGGCCAGCTTCCGCTTCGTCCCCGCGTACAGCTCCCGGTCGTCGTCGCCGGCCCGCAACCAGTCCCGGAAGATCACGTGCCGCCGCACCTGCGCACACCCGCGCGAGAACACGTGCAGATTGATGTTCGTGTCCGGACCTTTGATGATCCGGTGGTCGTGCCAGTCCGTCTCACGGACCGTCACCCGGTACCCGGCACTCTCGAGAGCCGGCACGTACGACGCCTCATCGTTCGCGTCGTCCACCACCAGCAGCATGTCGATCACCGGCTTCGCACACAGCCCCGGCACCGACGTCGACCCCACGTGCTCCAGCTCGGCGCCCGGCAGCACCGACAAGATGCGGGACCGTTCGCGCTGGTAGAGATCAGGCCAGGCAGGGTCGTAGTCGGCCAGTTCGATGTTCACAGCGTCCCCCAACGTAGGCAGTCGGCCAGAATATCAACTGCCGAACAGGTCACCCGCCGAATCCACCCGATCCAGCACCTCGTCCGCCGTGAACACCAGCTCCTCGGCGACCTCGCAGTCCTCCACCTCGTCCCACGTCAGCGGCGTCGACACCGTCGGCTTCTCCCGGGCACGCAACGAGTACGGCGCCACCGTCGTCTTCGCCGGGTTGTTCTGCGACCAGTCGATGAACACCTTCCCGGTCCGCGCCGCCTTCGCCATCGTCGCCACCACCAGCTTCGGGTGCTCCCGCGCCAGCCGCTGCGCGATCTCCTTCGCGTACTCCGAGGTGTCCTTCGCCGGGGCATACGCGTACACCTGCATGCCCTTGTTGCCCGACGTCTTCGCCCACGAGTCGACACCGTCGTCGTCCAGCACCACCCGCACCTGCTCCGCCACCCGGCAGCACTCCACCACCGACGCCGGCGCACCCGGATCCAGGTCGAACACCAGCAGATCAGGATCCCGCTTACCCCCGCGCGGCCCCACCGTCCACTGCGGCACGTGCAACTCCAGCGCCGCCAGATTCGCCAGCCACACCAACGTCGCCAACTCGTCCACCATCACGTAGTTGACGGTCTCGTTGCCCTTCGAACTGCCCGGCGACTCCAGCCGCATCGTCCGAACCCAGTCCGGACGATGCTCCGACGCGTTCTTCTCGAAGAACCACTTCCCGTCCACCCCGTTGGGGTAGCGCTTGAGCGTCACCGGCCGGTCCTTCAGATGGGGGAGCAGCACCGGGGCGATCCGCGTGTAGTAGTCGATGACCTCGCTCTTGGTGAACCCGAACTCCGGATACAACACCTTGTCCAGGTTCGTCAGCTTCAGGATCCGGCCCTCGACCTTGACCGTCGCATCACTGCTCAACGCGCCGCACCTCCCCAGGCGACTTGTCCGGCCGCAACCCACGCCACGCCGGAAACCGCATCCGCCCGTCCGGCGTCCACTGCCGGAACACCACCTCCGCCACCAGCTCCGGCTCCACCCACAACGCACCCTTCGACCGTTCCCGCGGCATCTCCGTCACGAACGGGGACCTCTTGCGCGCCAACGCCTTCAACCGCGGCGTCAACACCGCCAGCTCCGCGTCGTTGAACCCCGTCCCCACCGAACCGGCGAACGCCAGCCCGCCGTCCTGGGGGATACCCAGCAACAACGCCCCCACCACACCGGCACGCTTGCCTTCACCCGGTCGCCAGCCACCGATCACCACCTCCTGCGCCATCAGGTCGGTGATCTTGCGCCACACGGGCGACCGCACACCCGGCTGGTAGACGGCGTCCAGCCGTTTCGCCACCACACCCTCCAAGCCCTGCTCACGACTCGCGGCCAGCACCGCCGCACCGTCCGCGTCGTAGGACGGGGGAGTGAGCCAGTTCGGGCCCTTCAGCTCCAGCTCCCGCAGCAACTCACGGCGTTGCCGAAAGGGCAGTTGCAGAGTCGAACGGCCGTCCAGATGCAGCAGATCGAACAGCAGCAGGGTGATCGGATACTGGCGGGCCGCCCGGCGTGCGG
>NZ_JYJG01000471.1 GCF_000955955.1 Lentzea aerocolonigenes | reverse complement strand
GCTTCGGACTTGCTCACGTGCATCCGGTTCTGCAACGCGCTGAAACTCGGCCGGCCGTTCTGCAACGCGACGATCTCACCGTCGAGGAGCGCCTCGGTCGAGCCGAGTTGTTCGCCGACACCCTGCAGTTCGGGGTAGGCGACGGTGATGTCGTTGCCCAGACGCGACCAGGCTTGGACGCGGCCACCTTCTACGCGCAGGATCGCCCGGACACCGTCCCACTTGAACTCGTACGCCCAAAGATCATCATCGTCCTGGGGGAGGGGACCGGGCGTCGCCAGCATCGGCTTGAGCTGCTCCGGCAGCACCTTCCAGTCCGCACGCACCGGAGCATGCCGGCGCTTCATCATCCAGTTCTTGCCGTCCGTGCCAGACCGGAAGAACACGAACTGACCCTCGGTGCGACGACCGTGCAAGATCACATCGACCTCGCGGTCCGACCACTTCACCGTCTCATAGCGGCCACGATCCCAGATGAACATCTCGCCGCCGCCGTACTCGCCCTTCGGAATCTCCCCGGAGAACTCGGCGTACTCGAGCGGATGGTCCTCGGTGTGCACCGCCAGCCGGATCACGTCCGTCGTCGGCGGCAGACCCTTCGGCACCGCCCACGAAACCAGCACACCATCGCGCTCCAGCCGCACATCCCAATGCAGGCTGCTCGCGTGATGCTCCTGAATCACGAACGTGTCGTTGTCACCGTGCGGCAGCTCGTCAGCACTGGGCACGGGCTCCGGCGTCCTGGCCGGATCCCGCTTGCGCCGGTACTCGTCGAGCCCGGCCATCTACGCCGACGAAGCCTTCTTCTTCGGAGCAGCCTTCTTCGTGCTCTTACGCCCGGCCTTCGCCTTCTCCACACTGCGCTCCAGAGCCGTCATCAAGTCGATGACATCGCCCTTCTCCTCGGCCTCAGGCTGCTCCGGCAACTCCGCACCCTCCGCCTTCGCCGCGATGACCTTCTCCAGCGCGTCCCGATAATCGTCCGTGAACGTGTCCGGATCGAAGTCCCCGGCCATCGACTCCACCAGCGACGTCGCCATCTTCAGCTCCTGCGGCCGCACCTCCACGTTCTGGTCCAGGAAGTCGAACTCCGCCTTGCGGATCTCGTCCGGCCACAACATCGTGTGCATCACCAGCACGTCATCACGCGCCCGGATCGTCGCCAGCGTCTCCTTCTGCCGGATCGTGATCTTCACGACCGCCAGCTGACCCGTCTTGACCAGCGCGTCCCGCAGCAGCACGTACGGCCGCGCCGCAGCCTTGTCCGGCTCCAGGTAGTACGTCTTCTGGAAGTAGATCGGATCGATCTCCTCCGCCGGCACGAACTCCAGAACATCGATCGACTTGTCGGTCTTCACCGGCAACTTGTCGAAGTCCTCGTTCTCCATGATCACCATGCGGCCGTCGTCCAGCTCATAGCCCTTGGTGATGTCGCCGTACTCCACCTCGTTGCCGCACACCGAGCAGACGCGCTTGTACTTGATGCGCCCACCGTCCTCCCGGTGCACCTGGTTGAAACGGAAGTCGTGCTCCTCGACAGCCGAGTAAAGGCGCACGGCGATCGTCACCAACCCGAAGGAGATGGCCCCACGCCACACGGATCTCATCTTCATTGGGTACCCCTGAAATGCGGTTTTCGCACCATCAGGTCACCCATTTGGCCTAACGATCCGGCAACTGAGCGACCCCCGACTCACGTGTCCTCACCAGAGCGTGCCCTACGCCGGTACAGCCCGGCTAGATGTCCTTGAGCGCCCGGTACGTCCTGTTGCTCGCCACCGCCGCCCGCCGCTCCCGCGCAGTCGCCTCGATGTAGTTCTGACTCGTCGCCAGACTCGCATGCCCCAGCAACGCCATGATCTCGCTCGCCGACGCGCCATCTTCGGCCAGACGGGTCGCGAACGTGTGCCTCAACGCGTGCAGGTTCGCGCCCGTGGGGACCCGGTCGTTCAGGCCTGCCCACCGGAAGCACGACTTGACCAGGTACTCCAGCCCACCCCGACCGATCGGCTCGCCGTGCCGATCCCTCAAGAGTGCCGAGTCGCGGTCGAAGCGGCCCTGCGGGAAGCGCTGCTTGCAACTCTTGAGGTAGGCGTCCACGATGCGCTCCATCGGCGGCTCGATAGGGACAGATCTGTCCCGGTTGCCCTTGCCCTTCACGTGCAGCCGCTTGTCGCCCTCCCGCCCGACGATGCTGGCGAGCGTCAGAGTGCGCATCTCGGCGCTTCTCAGGCCCGCGACCAGGCCCAACGCGATGACCAGCACGTCCCGTTCCGGCCACGGGTCACGGCCCTTTCGCGCTCCCTCCGCAGCCGCCGTGAGGAGCTGTTCCGGGGTGTCCTCGCCTCGCAGCGGCTTGGGGACGAGCGGCGGGGTCTTGGGGCGGGCGACGGCGCCCATCGGGTTGCCGGCGATCAGGTCCTCGGCCACGCAGAACGTCAGGAACTGGTTCCAGGTCGACCAGGCCCGCAGCACCGAGCTCTTGGCGTGGGTGTCGGCGAACCGCCCGAAGGCCTGGCGGAGGTTGCGGCCGGTCAGGTCCTGGGTCGTGAGGTCCTCGACGGGGGAGAGGAGTGTCTCGGCCAGGAGTGTGTTCACACCGGAGAGATCGCGCTGGTAGGCCGCTGTGGTGTGCGGCGAGTCCTTGCGGGTCCGGCGGGCGAGGAAGAAGGCGTCCTGGGCGGCGAGCACGTGCATATGGATCTTGTACCGCACAGCACCGACAATCCTGCGTTCCGTGCTGGATAATGGCGATTATGCATGAAATGTCCGTTTCGCCCGAGTTCGCCGGGCGCTGGACCAGGTGGCGTCACTTGTCGGGGATCGTGAGCGTAATGAGCCGCCTCTGCGTACGTCTCACTGACGAGTCGTCGGTGTCGACCGCGCTCCGACATCGCCGGTGTTGAGATGTTGTGGCGTCTGCAAGAGCGACCGGCCTGCCCGCCGGGTGAGCTTGCAGACGCGCCAACAGCGGCGTTTCAGCCCCTTCTGAGGACGATCTTCGCAGGTCGCCGTTTCGCCGATAATCTACATTATGTCAAGTAACGTGGATCAGGCCTCACTGGAAGGCCTCTCCTGCCACGCTTGCGGCCTGTGTCTGACCGGGGTCGGTTCGTGGAGTGCGTGCCGTGGTTCGTGTCGCCGGGTTCTGAGGTCGTTGTCGGTGCTTCGTCCACTTGGACGCGTGGTGCGTTGCCGGGTCTGCCGCGGCTGTCCGCTCTGCTGGCGTCTGCTCGGGTGACGCCGGTGTCCGCGGCATCTTTGTCGTTTGCTGCCGTCGTTTGCCGCCGTCGTCTGCGAGTACGGGCTGGAGGTCGCGGTCGAGGATTACGTCACCGTGGCGATAGAGGCCAACGGGAACCTGACGGCGGCGCACCGCGAGACCGGGCATCTCGTGCTGTTCGCGCCTGACCATTCGTTCTCGGGCGCGTGGCAGGCTGCCTTCTCATGATCGACGAATTCGCCAAGGAGTACCTCCACAGCGATCTGCGGGAGCTGCGTGAGGTGTTGGTGTGGAAGCTGGACGGTCTGTCCGATGAGGAGATCCGTCGTCCGCTCGTCGCGAGCGGAACGAACCTGCTGGGGTTGGTGAAGCATCTGACGTTGACCGAGTCGCGGTACTTCGGTGAGGTGTTCGGCCGGCCGTTTCCGGAGCCGATGCCGCGGTGGGACGACTTGGCGGCGCGTGGTTCGGACATGCGCGCTGCTGAGGGTGAGTCCCGTGTGGACATTGTGGAGCGTTATCGGCGCGTGTGGGTGCACTCGGACGCCACGATCAGCGAGCTGAAGGTGGACTCCCCCGGGTTTGTGCCGTGGTGGCCGCGTCCGGACGTGATGTTGTTCAACGTGTTGGTGCACGTGTTGTCGGAGACGGCGCGGCACGCGGGGCATGCGGACATCTTGCGGGAGCAGTTGGACGGTGCGACGGGTGTGGGGCCGTGAGGCAGACTCCCCCGCATGCGTTTTGCGATTTACGTGCCTTGTTACGGCGACACTTACGGCGATCCCGCGGTGTTGGGTGATCTGGCTGTCGAGGCGGAGGCGGCCGGGTGGGACGGCTTCTTCATGTGGGATCACGTGGTGGCCCAGCCTTTGGTGGCTGATCCGTGGGTGACGTTGGGTGCGGTGGCGGCGCGCACGAGTCGCATCACGCTGGGGCCGATGATCACGCCTGTCCC
>NZ_JYJG01000470.1 GCF_000955955.1 Lentzea aerocolonigenes | reverse complement strand
GGCCGTGGAAGCTGGCGCTGGAGGCGTCGACGTTGCAGCGGTTGTCGGGTGGGCGGCTGGTGCTCGGGGTGGGTATGGGGGTGCCTCGGGATTTCACTTCTTTCGGTGAGGCTGCGGATGCTCGGTCGCGGGCGGCGCGGATGACCGAGGGTGTCGAGGTGGTGCAGAAGTTGTTGTCGGGCAAGGTGGTTGAGCATCACGGCGAGGTGTACGACGTGTCGGGGGTGCGGTTCGCGCCGGTGGAGGTGCCGGTGTGGACGTCGGGGATCTGGCCGCGGAAGGTGCCGTTCCTGGCGGCGGCGCACGCGTCGGGGTTGTTCCCGATCATTCAGGACGGGTCTGGTGGGTTCGCGGTGGCGTCGGCGGAGCAGGCGGCGCGGATGAAGGCTGATTTCGTCGCGGCTGGTGGGCCTGCGGATGGGGATTTGGCGATTTGGGGTGGCGGGGCGCGGCCGTCGGCGGCGCAGGTGTCGGAGTATGCGGACGCTGGGGCGACGTGGTTGTTGCTGGATGGCTGGAAGGCGTCGCTGGATGAGCTGCGTTCGTATGTTTCTGCTGGTCCGCCGCGTTAGAACGATCTTGTCGGGGGTGCTTGGCACACTCGGGGCATGAGGTACGCGATCTATGTTCCGAACTTCGGTGCGTCGCTCGGTGATCCCTCGGTGCTGGTGTCGCTGGCGGTCGCCGCGGAATCGGCTGGGTGGGACGGTTTCTTCTTGTGGGATCACGTGGTTCGGCCGGATGAGACCGTTCTGGCTGATCCGTGGGTGACGTTGGGGGCGGTGGCGGCGCGGACGTCGTCGATTCGGTTGGGGCCGATGGTGACGTCGTTGGGGCGGCGCAGGCCGTGGAA
>NZ_JYJG01000469.1 GCF_000955955.1 Lentzea aerocolonigenes | reverse complement strand
GGCGCAGGCCGTGGAAGGTCGCTCACGAGGCTTCGACGTTGCAGCGGTTGTCGGGTGGCCGATTGGTGGTGGGGGTCGGCGCTGGGGTGCCGGACGACTACGTGCCGTTCGGTGAGCGGATGTCTCGTGCGGCGGCGCTTTCTGAGGGCGTCGAGTTGTTGCGGGCGTTGTTGTCGGGTGATGTCGTCGACCATCGGGGCGAGCTGTTCCGGGCTGAGGGTGTGCGGTTCGCGCCGGTGGAGGTGCCGTTGTGGATCGGCGGGAACTGGCCGCGTTCGGTTCCGTTCCGGGCGGCGGAGCACGGTGCGGGGGTGGTGCCGGCGACGTTCGTGGACGGCGAGCTGGTGGTGCTCTCCCCTGCCGATGCCGCGCGGATGAAGGCGGATTTCGTGGCGTCGGGTGGGCCGGCTGACTGTGACGTGGCGATGTGGGGTGGTTCGTTGCCGGCGGAGGTGAAGGAGTACGAGGAGGCCGGGGTGACGTGGATGTTCACCGATGGTGGTGCGCGGGAGTTGGAGGAGTTGCGGGCGTTCGTGGTGGCTGGTCCGCCGCGGTCAGGCGCTTAGTCCGTGCTGGGGGGTGCCGATGAGCGCTCGTTCGTCGAGCTGCTCTCCCCCGTCAGGCGCTCAGTCCCCTGAGGAGGGTGTCGAGGTAGCGGCGGGCGGTGGGGAGCCGGTCGGCTGGTCCGTCGCTGTGGACGTAGGTGGCGTAGGCGATGCCGCACATGAGTGGGACGAGGTCGCTGTCGGCGACGTCTTCTCGTACTGCTCCGGCTGCGCGGGCTCGGGTGAGCAGTTCGGTGCCGGTGGCGATGATCTGCTGTTTGAGCTCGGTGGTGCGCGGCAGGGTGTCTGCTGCGGTGGCGGCGACTTTGGCGAGGGCCGGGTCGCTGACCTGTGCTTCGACGAGTCGGGTGAGGAACTCGGAGAAGGCGCGCCAGGTGTCGTGGTCTTCGAGTGCTTTGTTGCCGTGGTCGGCGATGGCTTCGAGGCAGGGCGTGGCGACGGTCTCGAGGAGCGCTTCGGTGGTCGGGAAGTGCCGGTAGACGGTGCCGACGCCGAGTCCCGCGCGGCGGGCGACGTCGTTGAGCTGCAGCGGGGTGCCTTCGTCCACGAGTTCGCGGGCGACGGTGAGGATCCGGTCCCAGTTGCGGGCGGCGTCCTTTCGCAGCGGCGTCATGCCTTCAGTTTAATTGGATACGCCATCCGGAACGCGGGTCTGCGGCAGGTGCTGTTCCGTGAGTCTGCGCACTGCGGTCACCACATGTGGGTCTGTCGCTGCCTTGATGGGCGTCACGGGTGTTCCCTGCGCGTTGATCAGCAAGCCGGTGGTCAGGGTTGGGTCGGTGGCGGCCACGATCGACGAGCGGGCGGCGGCTGAGGCCGGGCCGGAGGTGGATCGTTCGAACCTGCGTCGTACGAGGGGCCAGAGGAGCCGGAGTCCTGGCGAGACGATCTTGGGCTTGCGCGTCGTACCGTTGGTCATGTCGGTGGCGGCGCCTCCGGGATCTGCGGCGAGCACGGTTACTCCGGTCCCCTGCAGTCGTTGGGCGAGGTCGAGGGTGTGGGCGAGGTTCGCGAGCTTGGCGCGTCCGTACCAGTGGAAGCCGTAGTAGCCGCCGGGTGGTTCGGCGTGGTCGAACACCTTCTTGGCCAGTGCGACCGCTGCGGTGGTCACGTTGACGACGCGGCTGGGTGCTCCGGCGGTCAGGGCTGGGAGCAGCAGTTCGGTCAGGAGTGCGGGTGACAGGTGGTTGACCACGAATGTCGCTTCGACGCCGTCGAGGTCGGTGCGGTCTGCGAACATCGCGCCGACGTTGTTGACCAGCACCGCCAGGTCGCCCTCGTTCGCGATCCGTTCGCCGAGGGCCTTCACCTGGTCGAGTGAGGACAGGTCGGCCCGCAGGAACCGGGCGGGTTCCCCTCCCCCGGCGTTGATCCTCTCCACGGCCTGTGCGCCCCGTGAGGCGTCGCGCCCGACGACCGTGACGGCGTATCCGGCCTTCGCCAGCCCGAGCGCCGTCTCCAGCCCGATGCCTCCGGTCCCCGCGGTGACCACTGCCTTGCGTGCCATGACAACCCCAATCCGGATACTCAATCCGATTACCGACGCCGACGCTAGCACACATCCGGATGCACTATCCGCTTCGTGGTCGTGGAGAATGCGGCCGTGGATCTTGGGGTGCTCGGCCAGGCGGCCGGGATGTTCGCGGTGACGAACGTCGACGACCTGGTGATCCTGGCGTTGTTCTTCTCCCGGGCCAAAGCGGTCTGGCAGGTCGTCGCGGGCCAGTACCTGGGTTTCGCGGGCATCCTGGCCGTCGCGGTGCTGGGCGCGCTCGGTGCCTCGCTGCTCCCGGAGCAGTTCCGCCCGTGGCTGGGCCTGATCCCCCTGGCTCTCGGTCTCAAGGCGGCGTGGTCGCTGTGGCGCGGCAACGACGACGATGACGAACCGGACGCCGCGCCGGGCCTCCTCGCCGTGGCGGGTGTGACGCTGGCGAACGGCGGCGACAACATCGGTGTCTACGTGCCGGTCTTCACCGTCGCCGACTCGCTGTGGATCTACGTGGCGGTGTTCCTGGTGCTGGTCGGTGTGTGGTGCCTGGCGGGATGGTTCCTGGCCTCGCGTCAGGTGGTGGCCCGCGCGTTGGCCAAGTGGGGACACATCGCGTTGCCGGTCGTGCTGATCGGCATTGGGCTGTTGGTGTTGTTCTCGGGATGAGCGCGCGCCCGGTCGTGTAAGAAACTTCGGGTGCGAAGGACCTACACCTACAGCGAGGCCGTGCAGATCCTGGGCGGCAAGGACCACCCGGTCGTCGCCGCCATGGACAAGCTGCTGGGCGGCGCGCTGCTCGCGGGTTCGCTGGGGTTGTGGGAGGTTCTGGACCTCTTCGACGCGAAGCCGGACTTCACGCGGCTGTTCTCCGACTTGGCGAACAAGGTGTCGGAGAAGCGGCGGAAGCTCAGCCGTTACGACCGCACGCAGCGGTTGCAGGCGGCGCACGCGGTCGTGGTCGTGACGGCGTTCTTCGAGACGTTGCGCGCGCTGGACCTGCCGTTCTCCTTGTCGGCGCAGGACGACGAGCACGTAGCGACATTCGCTCCGTTCGACCTGCACGTGCCGCTGCCGTCCGCCGCTCGCCCGTACGAGGAGAACCTGGGCGCGATCCTGGACTTCTACCAGGGACTCGCGAACGACCTCTTCGCGGTCATGACCTCGCTGGCGGTGTGGGACGACCTCAACGACACCCAGCGGGACCAGGCGGCTGAGGCGGTCGAGCCACTGCCGGCGATGGCTGTGGGCCGGTACGAGGAGTTGTTCCGGCAGCTCGCGGTGGACTTCCCCGAGGTGGCGTTCTGGTGCTCGGTCGAGGACCACCGGGCGACGCGGGCGGCGTTGGCGCGTCTGGAGGACGCGCTGCGGGACGCCACGACGGACCACGCCGCCGACGAGCGGCTCGCGGAGCTGGCGGGTGTGTACGGGGCGGCACTGCAACGTCCGCTGGTCAGGTCGGCCGAGGTGCCGGCGGGACTGCGGATCCCGACGCTGGGCGAGGCCTATGTGGATCCGCGCTTTCAGGTGCTGGCTTCCACGGTGCGGTCGACGGTCCCGTCGATGGCGGAGGTGTGGCACCGGCTGCCTGAGCGGTCAGACCTCTACGCCTACCTCGTGGGGCACCTGACGTCACCCGCGGCGTTGATGGCTCCGCTGCTGGTGCTGGGTGATCCGGGGTCGGGCAAGTCGGTGCTGACGGAGATGCTCGCGGCCCGGTTGCCGGCGGCGGACTTCGCCGTGGTGCGAGTCGAGCTGCGCAGCACGCCGGTGGACGCGGACCTGGTGCGGCAGATCGAGCACGGCCTGCACCGCCTGCTCGACGAACCGGTCAGCTGGGCCGGGTTCGCGCGGCAGACCGGCGGTGCGCTGCCGGTGGTGATCCTGGACGGGCTGGACGAGCTGATGCAGGCCACCGGGGTGAGCCAGACCCGGTACCTGAGCGTGATCGCGGAGTTCCAGGACAAGCTGCTCGCGAAGTTCCGGCCCGCGGTGTTCGTGGTGACGAGCCGGTTGAGCGTGTGTGCCGGGCTCGAGCTGCCCGAGCAGTCGCACGTGGTGCGGTTGCTCCCGTTCTCCGACACCCAGGTCCGGCAGTGGCTGGACGTGTGGAACGCGCGCAACCAGCCGCTGCCCGCCGAGGTGGCGCTGTCCTACCCGGCGCTGGCCGAGCAGCCGTTGTTGTTGCTGTTGCTGGCTTTGTACGACGCCGTGGACTCCTCGCTGCAGCGTGATCACGCGTCGCTGAGCCAGGGGCAGCTGTACGAGCGGTTGTTGCGGGAGTTCGGCAGGCGTGAGGTCACCAAGTCCTCGGGAGACCGGACGGACGCCGATCTCCGCGACGACGTCGAAGCCGAGCTGGAACGGCTGTCGGTGGTCGCGCTGGCGATGTTCAACCGCGGCGTGCAGTGGGTGGCCGAGCACGAGGTGACCGCGGACCTGGCGAGCCTGCTCGGCGTCGAGTCGCCGAACCGGTCGGCGGGCACGCGCACTCCCCTGTCCGCCGGCGAGTCCGTGCTCGGGCGGTTCTTCTTCGTGCAGACGTCCGAGGCGGTCCGGGAAGACCACACGACGTTGCGGACCTACGAGTTCCTGCACGCGACGTTCGGGGAGTACCTGGTGGCCCGGTACGTGTGGCGGACGCTGCTGGACCTGAGCCGGGCGGATGCGGTCAGGTCCCGGCGCAAGTCCACTGTGGACGACGTCGAGCTGTACAGCGTGCTGTCGTTCACCGCGCTCACGACGAGCAAGCCGGTGCTGGACTTCTTGCGCGAGTTCGCGGGCGAGGCCGATCGTGACGCGCTGTTCGACCTCGTGGTGCGGTTGTTCGCGGCACGCAACGAGCGGCGGCTTGATCGTGGCGCCTATGAGCCCAACCAGATGACGGACTCCGCGCGGGATGCGACGTACTCGCTGAACCTCGTCTCGTTGGCGCTGGTGTTGCGCGACCGGGTCTACGCCCCGGATCTGCGGGTGAGTGTCGAGGACTGGCAGCGGGAGACGTTGTTCTGGAAGTCGCGGCTGGCGTCCGCCGAGTGGGCGAGCGTGGTGCGCGGGTTCTTTGTCGAGCGGCACCGCCACCGTCATTTCGCGGTCAGCCTCCGCACCGGGACCGGGGACACGGACCCGGACTGGGGGCTGATGGCGGAGCCGTACGTGACGCTCGACGACGTCGCCATGACGTTGCGAGACGCGGTCACGCCGCTCGCGGCGGAGTACGGCATCGAGATCACCGCCGCATTGATCGAACTGTCGGCGACACCGGTCGAGAAGTGCCTGCGCGCGCTGCTTCGGTTTTCCGAGATCGGGGTGCCCCTAGAGCTGTTCCTCGAACAGATCTGTGGGCGGATCGGACGAGGTGGTGACGATCTCGCGATCTTGGACGAACTGGGTGCGTCCGTGGGAAATACGGCAGACCCCGAGGTTCTGGACGCGTGGCTGCGGCTGCACGAGCGGGAATTCCGGTTCCTTGATGACCGCGCCTATCCCGACGTGGATGAGTACCTGTCCCGGATCGACGTTTTCGAGGTGACCGCGGGACGTCCGGACCTGCTCAAGCGGGCCAGTGCGGCTGCTGCCGAGCTGGGTCTTGGATGGCCGCCGCGAGACCCTCGGCAAGTCTGGCCAGATCAGCCTCGCTGAGGTCGCGCTCCCCCACCCGCCGCAGGATCTCCGAACGGGAGCACACGACAACGGCGCCTGTGTAGCCGCCCAGTTCGGCTGCGGCGACGATCTCGGTTGTGCCGTTGTGCACCACCAGGATCGGGTCCGGGGTGTCGGTGTAGAGCAGGCGCTCGATGTCCCGTCCGGTGATGGCCATGCTCAGTCTTGTACGGCGCGGGCGTAGCGCGCCGCAAGAGAGCGAACGTGTGCCACGAGTTCCGGTGGTGAGGTGACGTCGAAGTCGTAGCCGAGCATGCCGAGCCACACCGAGAGCGTCTCGACGGAGTCGGCGCCGGTGACGAGGACGCAGGAGGAGTCGTCGACAGCTTCGACGGTGCCGACGGCGGCGGTGATGCGGGCGGCGACGGCGTCGGCCGGGGCGTGGACCAGGACGCGGGCGTGGAAGCGCCAGGCGGCCGCGGTGACGCGGGAGGCGACGTGGGTGGTGGCGTCGAACTCGCGCGGGGTGAAGCGCGGGCCGTGCGGTGGGATCGGTGGGGAGATGCGGTCGACGCGGAAGCTGCGCCAGTCGGACCGGTCGGCGTCCCAGGCGACGAGGTACCAGCGGCGGCCCCAGTTGACCAGGCGGTGCGGTTGCACACGGCGGCGTGAGGGCGTGCCATCGTGGGCGCTGTAGTCGAAGCGGATGGTCTCGCTGTCGCGGCAGGCCGCGGCCAGTGTGGACAGCAGTTCGGGGTCGAGTGCGGGGGCTGGGGAGTCTCTGGGGACGGACTCGACGTGCTGCAGGGCCGAGACGCGGTGGCGCAGGCGTGACGGGAGCACCTGTTCGAGCTTGAGCAGTGCGCGCAGGGAGACCTCTTCCAGGCCGGTGACGGCGTTGGTGCGCAGGGCGGCGGCGACGGCGACGGCCTCGTTGTCGTCGAGCAGCAGCGGTGGGAGTTCGGCGCCGGCGCCGAGGCGGTAGCCGCCGAAGCTGCCGGTGGTGGCGTTCACGGGGTAGCCGAGCTCGCGTAGCCGGTCGACGTCGCGGCGGACGGTGCGCTGGCTGATCTGCAGCTCGTCGGCGAGCTCGGAGCCCTGCCAGTCGCGGCGGGACTGCAGCAAGGCGAGCAGGCGGAGCAGGCGCGCCGAAGTTTCCAACATGGACGCAGACTTTAGGACAGGAGCTGGCCACAATGCCGAATAGCGTCGGTGTCATGACGGAGATCAGGGAGTTCCACATCGCGGTCGACGAGGCGGACGTCGAGGAGCTGAAGTTCCGGCTGGCGCGGACGCGGTGGACGGACCAGATGCCCGGCGCGGGCTCGGCCTACGGTGACGACGTCGCGAAGGTCCAGGAGATGGCCCGGTACTGGGCGGAGGAGTTCGACTGGCGGGCGGTGGAGCGCAGGCTCAACTCGTTCCCGCAGTTCGTCACCGAGATCGACGGTACGAACGTGCACTTCCTGCACGTGCGCAGCGAGAACCCGGACGCGTTGCCGTTGCTGCTGATCCACGGCTGGCCGGGGTCGATCATGGAGTTCGTGGACGTAATCGAGCACCTGCGCGAGGAGTTCCACCTGGTGATCCCCTCGATCCCGGGCTTCGGGTTCTCCGGGCCGACCGTGGAGCAGGGCTGGCACTCCGGGCGCATCGGCAAGGCGTTCGCCGAGCTCATGGCGCGGCTGGGGTACGAGCGGTACGGGGTGCACGGCAACGACGCGGGCTCGCTCATCGGGCCGGAGATCGGCCGGGCCGATCCCGAGCACGCCGCCGGGATCCACGTGACGCAGATCTTCTCGTTCCCCTCGGGAGACCCGGCCGAGATGGAGGGGCTGACCGACGACGACTACCGGCGGCTGGGCGTGTTGCAGAACTTCTACGAGAACCTGTCGGGCTTCCAGAAGCTGCAGCAGGCGCGGCCGCAGAACGTCGCGTTCGCGCTCGCGGAATCCCCCGCCGGCCAGCTCGCCTGGACCATGCAGCTGATGGGCGAACCGGCTGTGACCAGGGACTTCCTGCTCGCGAACGTGTCGATCTACTGGTTCACCCGCACCGCCGGATCCTCGGCGCGGCTGTACTACGAGGACGCGCACCGCGAGGACTCCCCCACCGAGCCGACGACCGTGCCGATCGGGGTGGCGGTCTTCGCGGACGACTTCCAGACCATCCGCCGCTTCGCCGAGCGCGATCACCGCAACCTGGTGCACTGGTCGGAGTTCGACACCGGCGGGCACTACTCCGGGCACGACGCGCCGGAACTCCTGGCGGGCGACCTGAAGGTGTTCTTCGCGAAGATGTAGTGCATGCCGCAATGGATGGAAGCAGGACTGTGGGGACTGGCAGGCGGCGGGGCGCTCGTGGCGGGCGCTCTCGTCGCCTGGTTCCTGCGCGTGCCCCGCGACGTCGTCGCCGTGGTGATGGCGTTCGGTGCGGGGGTGCTGACCGCGGCGGCGGCGTTCGAGCTGATGGACGAGGCCGAGAAGAACGGCGGGCTGCTCGCCACCTCCGCCGGGTTCCTCGGTGGCGCGGTGATCTACGTGCTGGCGAACGTCCTGCTGTCCCGGCACGGCGCCCGGCACCGCAAGCGCAGCCGCAACCAGCCGTCCGAGGCCGACCAGGCCGGCAGTGGCACGGCGATCGCGGTCGGCGCGCTGCTCGACGGGGTGCCCGAGTCGGTCGTGCTCGGCGTCTCGCTGCTGGGTGGTGGCGGGATCGGCGTGACGATGCTCGCCGCGGTGGTCATCTCGAACGTCCCGGAAGGACTGTCCAGCGTCGCCGGCATGAAGCAGGCCGGGCGTGGCGCGCGGTACGTGTTCGGGGTGTGGGGTGCGATCGCGGTCGCGAGCGGGATCTCGGCGGCGCTGGGGAACCTGCTGCTCGACGGCGCGTCGCCGCAGCTGATCGCGGTGATCACGGCGGTCGCCGCCGGGGCGATCCTGGCGATGATCGCGGACACGATGATCCCCGAGGCCTACGAACGCGCCCGCCTCTACACCGGACTGTGCACCACGGCCGGGTTCCTGACGGCGTTCGTGGTGGAACGACTGGGGTAGCGCGCCGGCGCGCGCTCGGGTGGAACGGCTGGGTGAGTTCGCTGGCGTCCCTGTGCCGAGAGCGGTAGGACGGCACGCATGGGTGTTCCGCTGGTGGACTTGTCCGGGTGGTTCGACGGCACCGGGCGTGCCGAGGTCGCGGCGCGCGTCGACGCGGCGCTCAAGGAGTCGGGGTTCCTACTGGTCACCGGGCACGGCGTGCCCGCAGAGCTGCGTGACCGGACCCGTGAGCTGACGCGCAGGTTCTTCGCGCTGCCCACCGAGCGGAAGCAGCCCTACGCCGTGCGCACCGGCGGCCGCGGCTGGCTGCCACCCGACGTGCAGGCCACCGGCCGGGCCGACGGCGCGATGGCACCCCCGGACCTGAAGGAGACGCTGACGTTCGGCTCGGACGCCGGTGGTGACGACCCGTTCTTCTTCCGCCCCAACGTCTTCCCGGCCGAAGTACCCGAGCTCGAACCGGTCGTCACCGACTACCTGCGCCGGATGCGGGAGCTGGCCGACGAGCTGCTGACGATCTTCGCGGTCGCGCTCGGCGAGCCGGAGGACATGTTCACCCGCCACACCCGCACGCCCTCGTACAACATGAACGTCAACCACTACCCGGCACTCGAGCAGGTCGGCCCCGCCGGGCCCGGCCAGTTCCGCATCGGCGAGCACACCGACTTCGGCACCGTCACGATCCTCGACCGCCAGCACGGCGTCGGCGGGCTGCAGGTCCGCACGAAAGACGGGGTGTGGGAGGACGCGCCGTTCGACCCGGACGCGTTCACCATCAACATCGGCGACCTGATGGCCCGCTGGGTGTCTGACCGGTGGCGCTCCACCCCGCACCGCGTCCTGCCGCCCGACGCCTCCGCACCCGACGAGGACCTGGTGTCGCTCATCTTCTTCTACAACACCGACACCGACGCCCGGATCGTCTCGCTCGACGGCCGCTACCCCGAGGTCGGTGGCGGCGACTACCTCAAAGCCAAGCTTGAAGCGATCTCCATCGGGTAAACAGAGGGCATGGCGATCGGTGAGCTCCACGACGTGGTCTTCGACTGCCCAGACCCGGACGCGCTGGCCGAGTTCTACCGGCAGCTCGTCGGCGGGGAGATCCTCGACTCCGACGGCCACTGGACCACCCTCGCGACACCGCGCGGGCGGGTGTCGTTCCAGCGCGTCGACGACTACTCGCCACCGAAGTGGCCAGGCCAGGAACACCCGCAGCAGATCCACCTCGACGTCAAGGTGGCGAACCTCGACGAGTCCGAGCCGCTCGTGCTGGAGCTCGGCGCGACCCGGCTCGACGGAGCGCCCAACGGTTTCCGCGTCTACGCCGACCCCGCCGGCCACCCGTTCTGCCTCGTCACGAGCTAGGCACGCCACACGGTCGCGCTGCGGGTCTCGGTGCTCTCCAGCGTGAGCGGCACCGGCACCTCGTAGCGGGCCTGCGCGCGGAACCTGTCCCGCGGCAGGTGCGCCCGATCCGGGTCGCCCAACAACACCAGCGCGCCCCTCGCCGCGGCGCGCGTCAGGAACGGCAGCACCAGCGCCGTGATGTCCGCGTCGTAGAAGACGTCGCCGGCCAGCACGACGTCGGCGCCGTGGGCGTCACTGTCGAGCTGGTCACCGGGCAACGTGCGCACCGCGACGCCGTTGACCGCCGCGTTGAGCTGCACCGCCGCGAGCGAGAGCGGGTCGATGTCGTTCGCGGTCACCGAATCCGCGCCCGCCAGCGCCGCCGCGATCGCGACCAGCCCCGACCCCGACGCCAGGTCGAACACCTTCCGGTCCCGCACCAGCCCGGGGTGGTCGAGCAGGTGCCGCGCGAGAGCCTGGCCCCCTGCCCACGGGAACGCCCAGAACGGCGGCTGGTCGTGGTCGGTCAGCTCCCACAGGTCCATCGCCTCGACCGCGCTGTGCAACAGCACCTCGGGGACCAGCGGCACCGGCGTGAGGGTCGTGTTGGCGAGCACGAAGTCGGTGAGCGTGGGCGCGGACATGACGGAGAAGCTTAGGGGCAGCGCTGTCGCCGCCCGCAGAGGCGAAAGTCCGCAGGTTCACGCGGGGAGCCACGCGCAGCGGGCGGCTCGCCCCTGTGCCGAAGGGACGGCGGCGCACCGGGCGCGAGGTCACGTCCCGCCCGTGACACGCAGGATCGCGCCCGTCGCGTAGGACGACTCCTCCGACAGCAGCCACGCGATGGCGTTCGCGATCTCCTCGGCCTCACCCGGCCTGCCCATCGGCACCCGCCCGGCGACCTTGTCCGGCCGGTCGGGCTGGCCGGAGAGCTGGTGGATGTCGGTGCGGATCGTGCCCGGCTGCACGCAGTTGACCCGGATCCCGCGCGGCGCGAGCTCCTTGCCCAGCCCGATCGTCAACGCGTCCACGGCGGCCTTCGTCGCGGCGTAGTGCACGTACTCACCCGGACTGCCCAGCGTCGCCGCCCCCGACGACACGTTCACGATCGCGCCCCGCGTCATGCGCCGGGAGGCCTCGCGGGCCACGAAGAACGCGCCCATCACGTTCACGTCCACCACCCGCCGCAGGTCCTCGGTCCGCAGCTGCGCGAGCGGGCCGGACGGTGAGGTGATGCCGGCGTTGTTCACCACGCCCGTGATGTCGTCGCCCGCCTCGTCGAACAGCCGCGCGACGTCGTCCTCGTTGCTCGTGTCGGCCCGCACGGCCAGGACACCGAGCTCCTTCTCCAGCAAGCGCGCCTCGTCGGCGGCCTGGCGGTAGCTGATCACGACCCGATGCCCGTCCCGCACGAGCCTGCGCGCGGTCGCGGCACCGATACCCCGGCTTCCCCCGGTGATCACCGTTGTCATGCCACTCACCCTAGTGCGTATACTCGGCACCGAGTATTTGGGAGCGGATATGTCGTTCAAGCGCATGAACCCCCTGGCCCTGGCGGTGCTGGCCCTGCTGGCCGAGCGACCGATGCACCCCTACGAGATGGCGCAGACCATGCGCGAACGCCACCAGGAGGAGGTCATCAAGCTCAACTACGGCTCGCTCTACACCGTCGTCGAGCAGCTCGCCAAACACGAGCTGATCACCGCCAGCGCCACCCAGAAAGCCGGCAACCGCCCCGAACGCACCGTCTACGCGATCACCGACACCGGCACCGCGGAGCTGCACGACTGGCTGCGCGAGCTCATCGCCGTGCCCGCCAAGGAGTACCCGCGGTTCGAGGCCGGCATCTCGATGGTCGGCCTGCTGCCCCCGGACGACGCGCTGGCCGTCGTCGAACAGCGGTGCGCGGCCGTGGACGAGCAGCTCACCGCGCTGGCCGTGCTGCTGGAGAGGCTCGCGGGCATGGGCCTGCCGCAGCTCGCCTGGATCGAGCTCGACTACCGGATGGCCATGTTGCGTGCCGAACGCGCCTGGCTCACCTGGTTCGCCACCGCCACCCGCGAGGGGGCGGTCGGCGGCTACGACCACTGGGAGGGTAAACACCGATGAAACTGCTGTTCGAGGTGTCCGGGGTGGTGCGCGCGCCGCTGGAGGACGTGCGGGAGCGCATGTTCGCCGACGCCGGGGAGTCCGGGTCGCACCGGCTCGTCGACCGCGCACAGGGCGTGATCGCCTACTGGGGCGACTGGTGGTACCGCGGCGAGGACTCCCTGCACCCCCACCCCGAGGGCGCACTGGTCGTGCACCGCGTCTACAACATCGCCAAGCAGGGCAACTGGGCCCCGTACCTGGCCAACAAGCTGTTCATCGGCTACCGCGCCCGGCTGGAGGCCGGCATGCGCGAACGGGTGAGGCAGCTCGAAGCCGGGTAGCCGTGCACCACTGATGTTCAAGCCGAGGAGGTTTAGGTAAGGGTGTCCTTATTCCTCACCCGAACGGCCGTATAGAGTGTGCAGATGAGGTGCTCGGTGCTCTCCGATTTCGCGGGCGAACCGCTGGCCGGCACGGCCGCGACCGCGACCGCCTGGCTGTGTCTCGAACAGCCGGGCCCGTGGGGGCGCGACGCGATCGTGCAGAGCCACCTCGACCCCGAACTCGGCGCCGAGCTGCAGCGCCGCGCCGCCGGCACCGGGGTGCGCATCCTGCTGATCCGCCGCCCCGGCAGGCACGCCGACACCCACGTCGGCGGCAGCCGCCGCGTGTACCTGGCCTCGACGAAGCCCGGTGCCTCGTGGCTCGAGCAGGCCGACCTGGCCGCGCCGGAGGAGGCCCTGGAGCTCGACTTCGAGGCGCTGGGCCAGGGGCGTTCGACCGCGTTCGGCACGCCGGTCGAAGATCCGCTGCTGCTCGTGTGCACCAACAGCAAACGCGACGTCTGCTGCGCGTTGTACGGGCGCCCGATCGCCACCGCCCTGAACCTCTGGGAGTGCACCCACACCGGCGGGCACCGGTTCGCGCCCACCGGAGTGCTGCTGCCGACCGGTCACCTGTACGGGCGACTCGACCACCAGCTGGCGCAGCGCGTGGTCACCGAGGGCATCGTCGCCGACCGCTGTCGTGGCCGCTCCTGCTTCACCCCCAGGGGCCAGGTCGCCGAGGTGGCCGTGCGCGCGCAGATCGGCGAGACCCGCGACGTGCTCACCGTCGTCGGCGAGACCGAGGACTCGGCGACCGTGCGGCACGCCGACGGCCGGGAGTGGCGGGTGACGCTGACCGAGCAACCCGTGCCGCCGCGGCCCGCGAGCTGCGGGAAGTCCCCCGACATCGCCATCGCCCTGGTCGCGACTGCGGTTGACCAGCTGGTCGGGGTCTGCCGATAACGTTGATCAGGTGCCCAGACTGATCCACCTCAACGGCCCCACCGGGGTCGGCAAGTCGACCATCGCCGCCCGCTACGCCGCCGAGCACCCCAGGACGCTCAACCTCGACGCCGATGAGATCGTCCGGCTCATCGGCGGCTGGCAGGACGACTTCCTCGGCACCGTCGACCTCGTCCGTCCGCTCGCGATCACCATGGCGAAGCACCACCTGGCGTCCGGGCACGACGTGGTGATGCCGCAACTGGTGAACAGGCACGACCAGCGCGACCTGTTCGCGCGGGCCGCGCGATCCGTGGGCGCGGACTACCAGGAGCTCGTGCTGCTCGCCCCCGCCGAGGTCGCCGTCGGGCGGTTCCGGGGACGGTCGCACCACATCGACGGTGTGGTCGAGACGCTCGGCGGGGAGGCGTTGATCAACCGGATCTGCGGGCAGTTCGCCGCCTACGTCACGCCCGAGTCCGTCGTCATCCAGACCGCGGGCCAGGACCCCGGCGAGACGTACGAAACGATGATCGCGGCCCTGACCCGCGCAGTAGCGTGATCGCCATGGGTCCCCTGCTGAGCACACATCCCGTCCACCGAAGACGTTTCGGCGGCCTGGTCGCGCTGACCGTGTCGCTGATCTGCTCGCTGCTGGTCGTGGCGGCGTTCGTCCTCGACTTCGACGGCGCCGAGCTCGCGCTGCTGGCCTTCGCGTTCCCCCTGCTGATCTCCGTGCCCGCGGCCGTGGTGATGCTGCGCAACTCCCGGATCCAGGAGGCGTTCGAGCTGCACGAGGGCGGGCTCGCCCAGGTCAGGAACGGCGTGCGGCGGGCATGGGAGTGGGACCAGGTCCGCGCGATCGACCTCACCCCGCGCGGCACCGACCTGATCTGCGCAGTCCGGTTCGACGACGACGAGGTCGTGGGCTTCTCCGCGTCCGACACCGACGACGGCCTCGCGATCACGGATGCGCTCGGCGAGCACTGCGCCGACGCCCTCCGGCGACCGGCCAGAACGCAACGCCGGATCGGTGCGATGGCCGCGATCACCCTGGCCGGCGCGGGCGGTGCGGCAGCGGCGATCTGGGCTGCGTTGCAGACGGTCGCGGACGACGGCGGCACGCACTTCGGCCTGGCCATGGTCGCGGTCACCGGCTTCGTGACCGCGGTGATCACCGGGGTTGCGCTGATCGCCGTTCTGCGGGCGCCTCGGCCGAGCTAGGCGCGGTCGCGGAGAACACCCCGATGCCCAGCGCGTACGGGTCGTCGAGCCCCACTGTCTCGAGCGTGTCCAGCGGCAACGCGAGCAGTGAGATCGCCACGCCCAGGAAGTAGGCGTCCAGCAACCCCGTGTCCCGCACGGTCGAGGGCAGCCCGGCGGCTTGCTGGAGCGCGGCACCCGCTTCGGCGTTGGCCAGCACCATCCCCGACAACGCCTGGCGCACGCCCGGACGGCGCACGGCCTCCAGGTAGAGCTCCACCATCGCGAGCATCTGCGTCGGGTCGTCGGCGACCGCGCGCCGCAGCAGCGCCGGATAGAGCTCGGCGACGTCGGTGGGGCTGATGTCGGCCGGCGTGGTCTCGCGCAGCCGGTCGACGGCGGCACGGTGCAGCGAGGTCATCCTGGCCGCGCAGGCCTCGAGGATCTTCTCGCGCGTCGGGAAGTAGTTCTTGGTCGTGCCGATGGGGACGCCGGCCTCGCGGTCGATCGCGCGGTGGGTCAGTCCCCGGCCGCCTTCCACCGCGAGGATCTGGATCGCGGTGTCGCACAGAAGATCACGACGGCTCACGGTCCGGGACACTAGCAAGATCACCACGGGTGTGGTGAATCGGGGCGAACGTGCTGGTCCCGGCAGTCGCGGTGATCACTCCGCGCTCCACCACCAGGAACAGGCCGCAGACGCATCTGACATACGACACCGAGCGGTGCGAGGAGACGGAAGAAGTGCAGGACCAGGAGCACGCGGGGCAGGTGGCGATCATGTCCACCAGCGTGCTGTCATGGTCTAGTGCATTTCAACCCTTACGGCGGGGGGGGGGGGGGGGGC
>NZ_JYJG01000468.1 GCF_000955955.1 Lentzea aerocolonigenes | reverse complement strand
CTTACGGCGGGGCGGCCGCAGAGCTCGCCGCGAAACTGGTCAACGCCGACCCGGCGACACCGGTCATCGACGTGCTGAAATCGTCGGACTACAAGCCGCTGGGCTCACTGGACGCACGCCAGGAACGTGACGTACGAGACTGGGTCGAAGGCCTGCGCGACGTGTTCCGCCACCCCTCGGTCGAGCTGCTCAACGAGCTGCTGGCGAAGTCGTCGACCACGCACTACATCTCCACCCACGACGGCCGCGCGCCCCACCTGCACTACGCCCGCGAGGACGCGCCCACGGACGTCCGGGTCAAGGCGTACACGGCGGCGGGCATGGCGGCGTTGTTCTGCGAGGACGCCGGGCGCATCGGCTGGTGCGGCCGCGAGGGCTGCGACACCGTGTTCGTCGACACCAGCCGCAACGGCAAGCGGCGCTTCTGCTCGACCAAGTGCGCGAACCGGGTCGCGGTGGCCAACCACAGGCAGCGCCAGTCGGCGTGAGGGTCAGTCGGCGTGAATGCGGTGCCCGAACCGGGTGTTCTCGAACGACGACTCGCCGCCGAACACGGCGTCCACGAAGTCCTCCCGGCCGCGGAACCACGTCTGCGCGAACGACGAGGCACCCGCGAACCAGGCGCGGCGGAACAGCGCCCGCCCGCCGAACCGCACCCCTGAGCAGTCCAGGTCGGAGCCGAACCGGGCACAGGTGAAGTCCGCGCGGCCGGAGAACCGGGTCGCGCGCAACGTCACCACCCCGGCGGCGTGCAGACCGGAGAACTCGCCGTTGCCGCACACCGTCATCCCGGCCAGGCTCACCCCGCGCGCGAACACCGACTGCGTGAACAGCACGTGCCGCCCGAAGAACGCGCGCCGGGCCGAGAACTCGCCCAGGAACGTCGTGCGGTCGAACCGCGTGTCACCGAGGAACCGCGTCCCGTCGAACAGCGCGCCGCCCAGCCGCGCCTGCGACAGGTCGAAGTCCACCAGCGTGGTCTCGCGCAGGTCCACCTCGCAGCCCAGCCAGAACCCCGGCCCTGGACGCAGGTGCGCCAGCAGCGACGCCTGCAGCACCATCCGCCACCGCTGGTCCACCTCCGTGCCGGGCCACGGCAGCTCCCGCAGCGCCTCGCACAGCACGTCCAGCGCCGGCTGCCGGTTCCGCTCGCACCGCTCGCCGTACTCGACCCAGTCCCGCAGCCCGCTCAGCCGTGCATCGGCGTCCAGGGCCATGAGCCTCGACCGGATGTCCTCCAGCGGTGTCTGTTCCAGCGATGTCTGTTCCATCTGGGGCACCACCACGTCGTGGTGCAACGAGAGACGGCGACGGCCCAGCGTCACCGCCGCCACGGCCAGAACAGAGGAGGTCGCTGCGAGCCAGCGCGAGAGAGAGGACATGACTCGATGATGTGACCCGGGTCATTACATCGGACAGTGGTGGAGTTCAGCGCACTGTTCAACGAGCGGCCCACCGGTCGTCACTTGTCGATGACGTTGTTCAGCCTGCGCGCCCGGTACTCGGTGTAGGGCTCCAGGCCGTAGCCGCGGACGCGGTGGTCGGTGCCGTAGTCGCCGCGCTGCTCGTAGGCGAAGTAGCCGTAGTCGCGGCGAGCGGGGTCGACCCAGCGGTCGAAGATCACGACGTGCCGGTCGCGCCAGGTGTCGCCGATGGCGTCGACGACGATGTCACCGCGCTTGAGCTCGCTCATGCTGATCGAGGTCGAGAGGCCCGGGAGGTCCTGGGTGATCGGGCCGGGCTTGTCGAGCTTCGCGGCCATCGCCACGTAACCGGAGCAGTCCGTGCGGTACCCGTCCTGCCGCCCGTAGATGTCGTACGGCACGCGACCGCCGTTGTACGCGGTCAGCCAGCTCGCGGCCCGGTTGATGATCTCGTACCGGTAGATCAGGGTCGCGGCTGCCTGCGCCGGTGCCACCAGCGTGCTCAGGGCGACGAGGACGGCCGCGGCCATCGCGAGGACTCTCATGCTTGCTACTCCCATTCCGTAGATCACCGGTCGGCGCTTAGGGTCGGTTCATGGAGCTGACGGAGCTGTGGTTCGCCGGTGTCGCCAGGCAGGCGCAAGCCGTGCGGTCCGGCGAGGTGACCGCCCGCGAGCTCGTCGCCGGGCACCTGGACCGCATCGCCGCGCTCGACCCGCAGCTCAACGCGTTCCGCACGGTGTTCGCCGAGCAGGCACTGGCCCAGGCCGACGAACTGGACGCGCGCGGCCAGGATCTGATTTCGGGGGACCTGCCGTTGCGGGGCGTGCCTATCGCGGTCAAGGAGGACATCGCGATCGAGGGCCTGCCCACTCCCAAGGGCACGAACGCCGCCCGCACCCCGGAGCCGGCGGACTCGGCGATCGTGCGGCGCCTGCGCGACGCCGGTGCGGTGATCATCGGCCGCACCCGCATGCCCGAACTCGGGCTCTGGCCCTACACCGAGAGCGGCTGGGCAGGGCCGACGCGCAACCCGTGGTCGCTCACGCACTCCCCCGGCGGTTCCAGCGGTGGCTCGGCCGCGGCTGTGGCGGCGGGGCTCGCGGCGGCGGCGATCGGCACGGACGGCGCGGGCTCGATCCGCATCCCGTCCGCGGTGACCGGGCTGTTCGGGCTCAAGCCCCAGCGCGGCCGCGTGTCGCTCGCACCCGAGCGCGAGGTGTGGGGCGGGCTCGTCGTCGCGGGCCCGATCACCCGCACGGTGCTGGACTGGGCGCTGGTCGCCGACCAGATCCACGGCGCCGCGCCGGGTGACAAGCACGTCGCCCACCCGCCGCGCACCACCTTCACCGAAGCCGCGCAGGCCGACCCGGGCAGGTTGCGGATCGGGGTTTCCTTGCGGCCGTGGGGTCCGGGTATCGCGATCGCCGACGAGGTCCGCGACGCCGTGCAGGACACCGCGGCGCTGCTCACCGACCTCGGCCACGACGTCGTGCGCGTCGACCCGCCGATGCGCGACGTCGTCGCGTCCACCCAGTTCGCCGTGCGCTACCTGCACAACGCCCACCTGGCGCGCACGGGCATGGAGTTCCCGGACCTGCTCGAACCCCGCACCCGCGCGGTCGGCGAACTGGGCCGGCGGCTGCCGCGCGGCCTGGTGCGGTGGGCGCTCAAGGACGACGCGGCGCTCACCGCCTACGCGAACCGGATCTTCACCTCCGTGGACGTGCTGCTCACCCCGGCGCTGACCCGCCCGCCGATCCGCGTGGGCGAGTGGGACGGCCGCAACGTCGTCTCGGCGCTGCTGGCCGCGTCGCACTACACGTCGTTCCTGCAGATGTGGAACGTCGTCGGCAACCCGGCCGCCGCTGTTCCCGCCGGTCGCACCTCGTCCGGCCTGCCGCTCGCCGTGCAGCTCGTGGGCCGCCGCCACGACGAGTGCACGCTGCTTTCGGTGTCCGCCCAGCTGGAGCGTGCTCGGCCGTGGGCGGACCGGACCCCCTCCGGCCTCGGTCATGCGAAGTAGGATAGTACGACTACGGACTATCCGAACTCGTTTTGCTCAGAGTCCGCGCTTGGACAACTCGTCGAGCAGTTGCCGGTCCGCCACGTGCCGCGACTTGATGTGGTCCAGGTAGTCCGCGAACGCGTCGGGCTGCAGGCCGCGCAGCTGTTCGAGCCATTCGACGACGAGCTCCTGCTCCTCGATGCCCCGCCGGGCCAGCTCGACCTCGACGATGCGCCGGTACACCTCGACCGCGAGCCGGCTGCCGTCCTGCACGAGGTGCTGCACGAGCTCGGCCCGCAACGGCGGCCACTCGTCGGTGTGCACGACCAGCGCGCGGATCTTGAGGTAGACGTCGAGGTTGGGCCGGGCGAAGAACGCCTCCCGGCACACCGCCACCGCCCGCTGCGGCATCCCCCGGCGCAGGTGTTCCTCGACGGCGAGGTCGATCAACCGCAACGCCGCCCCGCGCCCGCCGACCGCGCGCAGGCCGCGTTCGACCCACTCCAGGGCCTCGCCGGAGCGGGCGTTGTCGCGCAGCATGGTCGCGACCTGCAGGTAGTGCCAGCCCGAGCTGAGGTCCTTCGACAACACGAGCAGCTGGAGGTCGACGTCGTCGGTGTACTCGGCGAGCTCCTCCATCACGCGCAGCAGGGCCCAGCGGGCGCGGTCGTAGCGGCCGGTCTCCCCGAACCCGATCACCGGCAGCGGCTCGAACAACGCCACCGCCCGCTCGCGGTAGTGCTGCAGGCCTTCGTCGTCCAGCGCGCCGGCGTAGGCGGCGAGGCTGACGTCGGGGGCCTCGGGGTGTTGCAGCTGCAGGTCGAGGAGCCAGTCGGCGAGGCGGACCGGGTCGGGTTCGGTCTGGGCACACGCGCGGGCGTGGGTGCCCAGCACTCGGTGGGCGAGTTCGGCCAGTTCCACGCGGTGTCTTCGGGTGGTGGCGACGCCGTCGGCGAGCTGGGTGACGATCCGCTCGATCAGCGCGACCAGCTCCGGGCCGGGGTCGGTGACCAGCAGCGACTGCAGCTCGACGGACACGGCGGTGAGCGCCTGCCAGCGGCCCGGCCAGTCGGTGTTCTCGCTGCCAGTGCCCTCGCCGTTCGACTCCACGAGGGCGGAGGCGACGGTGGCGGGCAGCGAGTCCATCACAACATCATTCCCGCGTCACCCGGTCGAGTGGAACAGATGTCGCCCTATCGGATTTAAGGTTCACCCCGCGTGGTCAGACGCCTACAGGCCGGCGAGTTTGCGGGACAGCACCTCGCGCTCGCGTTCGTTGCCGCACAAGCGAATCGCCTGCTGAAGCTCGGTGCGCGCCTCGTCGAGCCGTCCCAACCGGCGCAGTAGTTCGCCGCGCACTCCCGGTAGTTGGTGCGACTCCTTGAACGCGTCCGCGCCCGCCAGCGAGTCGACGATCGGCAGCGCGGCGGCGGGCCCCTGTGCCATCGACACGGCGACCGCGCGGTTGAGCTCCACGACGGGCGAGGGGGCGAGGCGGCCGAGGGCTTCGTAGAGCACGACGATGCGGTCCCAGTTGGTGTCCTCGACGGACGGGGCCAGCGCGTGGCACTCGGCGATCGCCGCCTGAAGGCCGTAGTAGCCGTAGCCGCGGCCGATGTCGGCGGCTTTCGCCAGCGCCGCACGTCCGCGGGCGATCGCGGAGCGGTCCCAGCGGCGGCGGTCCTGGTCTTCGAGCAGCACTGTCTCGCCGTCGGGTCCGCGGCGGGCCGGGAAGCGGGCGGCGGTCAGTTCCAGCAGGGCGAGCAGGCTGTGGGCCTCGTGTTCCTCGGGCATCAGCCGCGACAGGATCCGTGCCAGCCGCTGCGCCTCGCCGGCCAGGTCGAGACGCATGACCTCGTCACCGGACGACGCCGAGGAGCCCTCGGTGAAGATCAGGTAGATCACGCTGAGGACCTGGGCCAGGCGTGCGGGGCGTTCGTTGACCGGCGGCACCTCGAACGGCACCCCGGCCGCGCCGAGGGTCTTCTTGGCGCGGGTGATGCGGGCCTGCACGGTCGCGGTCGGCACCAGGAACGCCCGCGCGATCTCGTCGCTGGTCAGACCGCCGATCACGCGCAACGTCAGCGCAACCCCTGCCTCACGCGACAGCACCGGGTGGCACGAGGTGAAGACCAGGGCGAGGGTGTCGTCGTCGATCTGGTCCGGGTCCCACAGCACGTCGTCGGGCGCGGGAGCGGGGTCGGCGCCGGTGAGCGCGCCGCCCTCGGACAGGTGGTGCGCCATCGCCGCGTACTTCTCGTCGCGGTTGCTGCGGCGGCGGAACGCGTCGATCGCCCGGCGCCGGCCGACGGTGAGCAGCCAGCCCGCCGGGTTGTTCGGCACGCCTTCGCGCGGCCACGTCACCAGCGCCTCGGCCAGCGCCTCCTGCGCGAGGTCCTCGGCCAGCGCGAAGTCGCCGGTGTAGCGGGTGAGCGCACCGATGATCCTCGCGGAGTCGATGCGCCACACCGCGGCTACGGCCTTGCGTCCCGTGGGGTCGCTCATGACACCCAAAATAGATCAAACACAGCAGATCAGAGCTGGTTGTTCGCCTCGCGCCAGGCCCGTTCCTTCTTGATCCACTCGTTGTCCTGCGGGAACTCGTCGATCGTCGTGACGCGGCGGATCTCGGTCTTGAACCCGGCGGCGGTCATCGGCGTGCGCTTGGCCCACTCGATCGCGTCCTGGATCGTCGGCACGTTGATCAGGTAGAAGCCGTTGAACAGCTCCTTGGTCTCGCCGTAGGGGCCGTCGGTGACAACGGGCGGCTCGCTCGAGAAGTCGACGACGACACCCTCCTCGGCGGACGCCAGACCCTCCGCGGCGATCAGCACACCGGCCTCGATCAGCTCCTCGTTGAACCTGCCGACGGTCTCGAGCATCTGCTCGAAGTCGATCTCGCCGAGGTTCGCCCACGCCTCGTCGGAGGCCACGCGCCAGATCAGCATGAACTTCATGTCGGTCTCTCCCAGTGGTTCGTGCGGGTCCGTTGTGGACCCTTTCACGCCCAGGTCGAACGGGCACACCGTTCGATCGACACCCGCCCCGAAAAAGATGAAGGGCTCCTTCATCCACGTCACG
>NZ_JYJG01000467.1 GCF_000955955.1 Lentzea aerocolonigenes | reverse complement strand
CCTTCATCGTGTGCGGAGGGTGGTGTTCCTAGATCTGGTCGTCGGGCTGGTGCAGTGAGCGCGGCTGGTCGGCCTCCAGCTCGGGCAGCGACGACGCGGCGGAGACCGACCGCGGCGAGCTGAGCGGTCCGGGGACCTCCTGGCGTGCCACGGCCTCCGCGGCGGCGACGGCCTCGGCGACCTTCGGGTCGGACTTGAGGTCGAACCAGGCGGCGACGCCGTCGTCCTCGTCCTCCGGCCGCGACAGCTCTCCCTCTTCGGCGGCCGGCGGCTCGTAGCGGAACACGCCGTCCTCGCCCGGCGCGCCGAGCATGCGTGCGAAGCCTTCCAGCGCCTTGCCGTAGTCGCTGGGGATCATCCACACCTTGTTCGCGTCGCCCTGTGCCATCTGCGGCAGGGTCTGCAGGTACTGGTAGGCCAGCACCTCCGGGGTGGGCTTGCCCGCCTTGATCGCGGCGAAGATCTTCTCGATGGCCTTGGCCTGGCCCTGTGCCTGCAGGTAGCGGGCGGCGCGTTCACCCTGCGCGCGCAGGATCTGCGACTGCCGCTCACCCTCGGCGGACAGGATCGCCGCCTGCTTGCCACCCTCGGCGGCGAGGATCTGCGACTGCTTCTGCCCCTCGGCCGTCTTGATGGACGACTCCCGCTGGCCCTCGGCGGTGAGGATCATGGCGCGCTTCTCGCGGTCGGCGCGCATCTGCTTCTCCATCGAGTCCTGAATGGACGGTGGAGGGTCGATGGACTTCAGCTCGACGCGGGCGACGCGCAGGCCCCACCGGCCGGTCGCCTCGTCCAGCACCCCGCGCAGCTGACCGTTGATGTGGTCACGCGAGGTCAGCGTCTCCTCGAGGCTCATGCCACCGACGAGGTTGCGCAGCGTCGTGATCGTGAGCTGCTCGACACCGACGATGTAGTTCGAGATCTCGTACACCGCGCTGCGCGGGTCGGTGACCTGGAAGTACACGACCGTGTCGATGGAGACCGTCAGGTTGTCCTGGGTGATCACCGGCTGCGGCGGGAACGACACGACCTGCTCGCGCAGGTCGATGCGGGCCCGCACCTTGTCGATGAACGGCACGATGATGTTCAGGCCGGGTGCCGCTGTGTTGCGGAAGCGGCCGAGGCGTTCGATGACGGCGGCCTGCGCCTGCGGGATGACCAGCACCGACTTGACGGCGATGGTCAGCACGAAGATCGCGATTACGGCCACGACCACAAGGGTGATCGGGTCCAACTCGGTTCACATCCTTCTGGGTTCACACAGCCGCGATGACCACGGCGGTCGCTCCCGAGATCTCGACAACGGTGACGGCTTCGCCTTCTTCGATCACGGACCCGTCGAGGGTGCGCGCGCTCCAGGTGTCGCCGCCGATCTTGATCTGCCCGCCGTGCTCGTGCACCTGCGACACGGCGACGGCCTTGGCGCCCAGCAGTGCCTCGTGGTGCATCTTGATCCCCGAGCCGAGCTGCAGCCGCTTCTTCACGAACGGCCGGGCCCCGACGATCAGGCCGACCGACGACGCCGCGAACACGAGCACGCTCACCAGGTCGGCGGCACCCAGTGCGGACACGCCCGCCGCGGCCAGCGCGGCGGCGCCGAGCATCACCAGCACGAAGTCACCGGAGAGAACCTCGGCGACGACGAGGAGTATCCCGACGATCAGCCAGATCAGCGCGGCCATGCGCCCATACATACACCAACGGGGAGCACCCGGCTCCGAGATTCACCGTGCTGGGCCCCGGACCGTGACGAAATCGATCAATCGGCGGTGTCGAAACCCGGTGCGGCCGTTCGTGTGAGAGGTGACAGCGGCTCTGGAGGGACGAGGGGTGATGGCGGTGTCGATCTCCGCGACGATGTTGATGACGCTCGACGGTGTGGTGCAGGCACCGGGACGTGCCGACGAGGACACCGGCGGCGGTTTCGCTTTCGGCGGGTGGGCCGCCGTCTACAGCGACGAGGTGCTGGCGGCCGAGATGGGCAAGGGCATGGCGCACGCCGGGGCGATGGTGTTCGGGCGGCGGACCTGGCAGGACTTCATCACGGCGTGGGCGTCGGCGACCGACGGCAACCCGTTCACCACGCACATGAACGCGGCCACCAAGTACGTGGTCTCCCGCAGCCTGACCGATGCGTGCGCGTGGGAGAACTCGGTGCTGCTGCGCGGGATCGACGACGTGGCCGCGCTGGACGGCCCGTTGTCGATCGTCGGCAGCGCGGCGCTGGTGCGGTCGCTGCACGCGGCCGGGCTGGTCGACCACTACACGCTGGTGATCCACCCGCTGACGCTGGGCAGCGGCGCGCGGCTGTTCTCCTCGCCCGCGCCGATGACGGAGTTCTCGCTGACCGGCAGCGTGACGACCACGAAGGGCGTGATCGTCGCGCACTACGCGCGGGTCAGTCCTGGGGCACGGTGACGAAGTCGATCAGCCGCTCGACCGCGCCGAGCAGGTCGGACTCGACGTCGCGGTAGCTGCTGACCGCGCCGAGCACGCGCTGCCAGCCCTGCCAGGTCTCGCCCCAGCCGAGCTGTGCGCAGACGCCTTCCTTCCAGGGGATGCCCCGCGGGATCACCGGCCAGGCCTTGATCTTGACCGCCCTGGGCTTCACGGCCTGCCAGATGTCGACGTACGGGTGCCCGGTGACCAGGACGTTGGCGTCGTGGATCTGGTCGACGACGCGCTGTTCCTTGGAGTTCGCGACGAGGTGGTCGACCAGCACGCCGAGGCGGCGGTTCGGGGCGGTGCCGAACTCGGCGATGCGGGCGGGCAGCTCGTCGACGCCGTCGAGCGGTTCCACGACGATGCCCTCGACCCGCAGGTCGTGGCCCCACACGCGTTCGACCAGTTCGGCGTCGTGCTTGCCCTCGACCCAGATGCGGCTGGCCTTGGCGGTCTGGGCGCGCAGTCCCTCGACCTTCACCGAACCCGAGGCGCTGATCTTCGCTTGCTGGGGCCGGGGCGCGGGTTTGACGAGGGTGACGGGCTCGCCGTCGAGCAGGAACCCGGCCGGGTTGAGCGGGAAGAGGCGGTGCCGGCCGTGGCGGTCCTCCAGCACGACCTGGCCGTACTCGAACTTCACGACGGCGCCGCAGAAGCCGCTCGCGGGGTCCTCGACGACGAGGCCTGGTTCGGCCGGGATCTCCCGCACCTTCTTGCGCTTCGGGGTGTTCAGGATGTCGCGGCCGTAGTCGTGAGATCGCACGGCTGCGACCCTAGCCGTAGAAGGGTTTGAAGGCGCTCAGCCACTCGTGCACGCGGTCCAGGTCGACGTCGGCGCCGTGCAGGTCGTATCCGCCGTGCACGAAGTCCATCCAGTCGGACGCCGGGTCGCCGACGCACGCGCGCGGGTCGATCGCGACGGGGCCGTGCGGGCCTTGCAGGACGTTGCCGGGGTGCATGTCTCCGTGCAGCAGCACGGGTTTGACGTTGTCCTCGGCCAGTTTGCGGGCGCGGTGGTGCTCGCTGGCGTAGTAGGTGCCGGTGCGGCGGGTCAGGACGGTCTCGAAGAGGAAGTCGACGCGCGCCTTCAACGGCGGGAAGCCGGCCGGGTTCGCGGCGTGCAGGGACGGCACCACCAGCGCGGGGTCGGTGGCCCGGGTGCCGGGGTCGATGCGCTGCAGCAGCAGGGCGCCGCGGGCGAGGTCGGTGTCGAGGAGGCCGACCATCGCGGGGGTGTCGGCCCAGGCGGTCAGCGCGCGGGTTTCGAGGGCGGCGATGTCGTGGTCCGGGGTCACCTTCAGCACCGCGTCGGTGCACAGGAAGGTCGCGCCGGATCCGCCGGGCATGAGCGTGACGAGGGTGAGGCCCCAGCGGGCGGTGAGGGCGGCGACCAGGTCGGGCAGCGCGTCGATCCACCCGGTCACGTCGTCACCGAATCGTCTGATGAGCCTCGATCTGGCCGCGTCGTCGATCAGTGGGTCGATCACCCGGCTCAGGCTAGTGGCGTGGCCCGGGACGTTGCCGGGGAATTCGCGGTCAGGCGGACGGATCGTGGTGCCG
>NZ_JYJG01000476.1 GCF_000955955.1 Lentzea aerocolonigenes | reverse complement strand
TCCGTGGCTGCCGACCCTTGGAATCAACCGTCTAGACGGACAGGCGCTGCTGGGCGACCGCGCGGGCGAAGCCCTCGACGTTGTCGATCATGATGTTGTGGCCTGCGTTGGGCACCGGGATGACCTGGACACCGGCGGCGGCGAGCTCGCGGGCTCCGGAGGGCGGGGCGTCCTCGGGGTGCAGGAAGACGCGCGGGATCTCCAGTTCCAGCAACAGCTTCCGCATCGTCGGGTGCGTGCCGCGGACCAGGTCGACGGCACTGCGGTAGAGGGCTTCGCGGCCGGCCATGCGCATGGTGGCGGCCCAGTGCGGGCCGACGTCGCGCAGCACGCGCTCGAAGCCGTGGGAGAGGAAGTCCGCTTCACCGTAGGCGGCGATGCCCCGGCTGCCGGGTGCGCCGAGGGCAGGGGTGGCGGGGTCGACGTGCGGGTCGACGAGGACGAGCGAGCGGACCATCTCGGGGTGGCGGGCGGCGAGCACGATGGCGACGGCGCCGCCCATGCTGTGGCCGATGATCTCGCTGCGTCGCAGCCCGATCTTGGCCAGCGCCACCGCGAGGGCGTCGGCGTGGCCTTCGAGGGAGTAGGCGAATCCGGTGGGGCGGTCGCTGATGCCGAAGCCGAGCAGGTCCATCATCAGGCTGCGGCGGCCGGCGAGCAGCGGGTGCGCGACGGCTTCGGCGTAGTAGGGCGCCGACGACGCGCCGAGGCCGTGGAGGTACACGCGGGCGGGCGTGGCACCCGGCACTTCGACCCAGCGGATCCGGACCCCAGGTCTGATCTCGACGGCGCGCATTTCTCTCCCCGCGTGATTTCGGTTTCCGGACCCTACCTCGCGTCCACTGCGTGTGAGACCGCTTTTGAGAGCCGGTTCTCGGTCAGTCGACGACGCGTGCCGAGACCACTGCGAGCAGCAACGTCACGGCGGTGAACACGAAGGTGTAGCTGAATCCTATGGCGGCGTGCAGGGGGCGTGATCGCGCTCCCTCGCACAGCTGCAACTGCCAGTAGGCCGCGCCCATTCCGAAGATCAGCCATGGGATGACGAGCAGCGCCGACGTGGTGCCGCCGAGCAGGCCACTGACCGCGAAAGGCGTTGCGGCGGTGAGGATTCCGGTGGCCGCAGCGATTGTGCGCGGCTTGTCGGCCGGTTCGCCCGTGATGCGCGACGCTCCGATCGCGACTGTCGTCGCGAGCACCGCTGCGGTGATCAGCAGACCGAACAGCCACAGGCGTTCGTCGGTGCCGGTGGCGGTGACCGGGATGAGCGCGAGCGCGATCAGCAGCACGGCGGCGATGGGTGTGAGCGGCAGCACCCAGGCGTGGCGGAGGGGCACCGCGTGATGCTCGCTCATGCGCGCGTTGATCGGGAGAGGCCGAACGGTGTCACTCAGATGAATCGACGGTGAAGTCAGATGCCGAGCGCGGCGCGGGCCGCGGTCACCGTGGCGGCCTTGAGCTCGTCGACCGGGGCGTCGGGGAACTGCATGGTGCAGTCCTGCATGCCGCCGAACGCCAGCACCGCGCGTGCTTCCTGCTCCAGCGTCGGTTCCTGGCCGAACACGAGCTTGGTCAGGCGGGAACGCCAGGTCAGCACGATGTCGATCAGACCCAGCTCGGCGAGGGTGGTCATCTCGGTGAGCAGCATGAGCATGTCGGCGCGGTGGCGGTGGTGGAAGTCGAAGAAACCCTCGATCAGTTCGAGGGGCGGCACGTCGGCGCGCTCTTCCATGCGGGCGAGGAACCCTTCGCCGTCGTCGAGCAGCGGGGTGACGATGCTGCGGACCAGGTCCTCGCGTGAGGCGAAGTGGTAGTAGAGCGCGGGTTTGGTGATGCCGAGGCGGTCGGCGATCTCCTGCAGGCTGGTCTGCTGCACGCCTTTGGTGGCGAACAGCTCGCGGGCGGTCTGCATGATGCGCTGCTTGGTGTCGGACTTGGCCACGCCCCGAATCTTACTTAACAGTCGGTAAAAACGGGTGTAGGCTCGCCGACAGGGGACTTACCGACCGTTAAGTAAGGGGTTGACGTGCGGGTTCTTGTTTCTGGAGCGAGCATCGCGGGTCCGGTGCTGGCGTACTGGCTGACGCGGTACGGGCACGAGGTGACGGTGGTGGAGCGGTCGCCGGTGCTGCGCAAGACGGGCGGGCACGCGGTCGACCTGATGAAGCCGGCGATGGACATCTCCGAACGCATGGGCGTGGTCGAGCGCATCGAAGCGCTGGCGACCGGGACCGAGCGGATCACCGTCCTGCGGGAGGGGACGCGCAAGCCGATCAGCGCGGACGTGACGAAGCTGTTCGCGGCGGCGTCGGACCGGCACGTCGAGGTGATGCGCGACGATCTGAGCGAGATCTACTACGAGGCGACTCTTCCCGACGTGGCTTACCTGTTCGGCGACTCGATCACGTCCATCGGCGACGACGGTGACGTGACGTTCGAGAACGCCGCGCCGCAACGGTTCGACCTCGTCATCGGCGCCGACGGGTTGCACTCGAACGTGCGCGGGCTGGTGTTCGGTGAGGTCGCCAAGAACTTCACAGGCGCGTATCTGGCGGTGTTGTCGGTCCCGCGCGAACTGGGCGTGCCGGGAGCGATGAACGGGCACATCGGGCCGGGGCGCAGTGCGCAGGTCTACGGGGCACGGCACGTGGACGACGCACGGGCGGTGTTCCTGTTCCGCAGCCCCGAACTCGACTATCACCACCGGGACATCGCACGGCAGAAGCAGCTGCTGCGGGAGGCGTTCGCGAACCTGCACCCCGAGGTCGACCAGTGGCTGACCTACCTCGACGACGACAGCAGGGTGTTCTACTTCGACTCGATCACACAGCTGCGCGAGGACCGGTGGTCGAAAGGACGCGTGGCGCTGGTCGGGGACGCGGGCTACTGCCCCGGCCCGGCGATCGGTGGCAGCACGAGCCTGGCGGTGCTCGGCGCGTACGTGCTGGCGGGCGAGCTCGCGCACACCGACGACTACGAGGCCGCGTTCGCGCGCTACGAGAACGAGATGCGCGACATCGTGCACGCGAGCCGGAACTTCGCGCTCGGGGTGGCCAAGACGCTGATCCCGACGACGCGGACGGGTGTGTGGGCGTTGACGCGGGGCGCGCAGCTGGTGACGTCGCTGCCGTCGTGGATGGTGCGGCCGCTGGCCAAGCTGAACACGAAGGGCTTGCGGCTGCACGACTCGATGGTGGTGCGCGACTACGAGCGTCAGGGCGCCGGGGTTGCGGCGCCCTGACGTCTCATCGGGTCAGAACTGCAGGCTCCACTTGTCGAGGAAGCCGGTGTCCTGGTTGGCGTTGTCGTTGACCCGCAGCTGCCAGGTGCCGTTGGCGACCTCGCTGGAGGCGTTGACGGTGTAGGTGGTGTTGATGTTGTCGGTGCCGCCGCCGGTGCGGTTGTGGACCGTGTAGACGGTGCCGTCCGGGGCGACCAGGTCGACCTTGAGGTCGCCCTGGTAGGTGTGCTTGATGTCCACCGCGACCTTGAGGGTGGCCGGGGCGTTGCCGGTCACCCCGGACACCGCGATCGGGGAGTTGATTGCTGTTGTCCGCGATCTGGAAGTCCGTGGTGTTCTCGAAGTACTTGCCTGGCGGGGTGGTGACGCCGCAGTACTGCTGCTCCTTGCCGATGGCCTCGTACGGGCAGTCGGCGCGCTCCAGCAGCTGCAGGACGGCCTCCTTGTTGCGGGAGGTCTGCGCCGGGATCACCTCGTCGGGCGGGTAGAAGCCACCGCCGGAACCGGAGCTGCCGGGGTACATCTCGAAGGTGTAGGCGAAGATGCCCTGCGTGCCCCACAGCCAGTCGGGGATGGACCCGTCGGTGATGTAGAGGTCGCTGGACTGCTCGGGCGTGTAGCCGTTGCTCTGCGCCATGGACTGGCCGATGGTGGCGAACGTGTCGCGCTGGTCCTGGGTCAGGCCGGGTGCGACGTCGTCGTAGGTCCAGCCCCACGGCCACAGGATGAGCTGGCTGTAGGTGTGGAAGTCGATGGACGCGGTGATCTGCTGCTTGCCGCCGACGTTGCGGCCGCGCACGAAGTCGGACACGACCTTGACCTCGGGGGCCGACGCAGCGCTGGGCCCGCGGTAGGTCTCACTGCCGGTGCTGCCCGACGAGCCGCCGCAGCAGCCCCACTTGTAGTCCCAGTTGCGGTTGAGGTCGGTGCCGACGTTGCTGGAGCCGGCGTTGGGCTGCCGGTTCTTGCGCCACGACCGGTAGCTGCCGGTCGCGATGTCGTACTCGCCGCCGTCGGGGTTGACGTCCGGGATGATCCAGATCTCGCGGGTGTCGACGAGGTCCTTGACCCGCGGCTCGGTCGCGTATTTCGAGGTCAGCTCGTTGATCGTGTACAGCGCCATCTCGACGGTGAGGTGCTCACGGGCGTGCTGGTGGTGCGTGAACAGCACCTCCGGCTCGTTCTCGTCGACGCCGACGTTGTCGCTGATCTTGAGCGCGATGATGTCGCGGTTCTCGTAGGACTTGCCGATGACCTGCTTGGAGATCAGGTTCGGGTACTGCGCGACGACGTTGTTGATCTCCGTCGTCATCTCGGCGTAGTTGTGGTAGTTCGAGTCGGCGGCCGGGAAGTCGAACGGCCCGATCGCGGAGCTCGCCTCCATCCGCTTGGGCAGCTCGCTGACCTCGAACCCTTGCGCCTTGAGGCTCTTGACCTCGCGCTCGGTGGCGGTGATCACGACGATGCCGTGCTCCTCGACCGAGTCGATCGCGGCGCCGGAGCGGGCGACCTTGGTGCGCTGTTCAGCAGTGCGGACGTTGCTGACCTGGTAGTTCGTCGACGTCTCCGGTGCGCCGGGAGCGGCACCGGTGGGCACGCCTCCCATGGTGAACACGACGCTCGCGGCGACGGTGACCCCGATCAGGGGTCTGAGATGGCTCTTTCGCATGCAGGGCAACCCTTTCGAACCACGCAGGGACATGGCTTCCGTCTGTTTAGTCCGTGTTAAGGCTCACTGTCATCCCGCCATCCGTATGGGGTTACCTGGTGGGATGAGGCGCTACGACGCTGTGGAGGCCACCTCGTACCGGGTGGCCCGGGAGATTCCGCTCGACGGTTTGTCGTCGTGCCGTATTTCCTGCCGGGGCGGTCGGTGCTGGACCTGGGGGCCGGGACGGGGTTGTTCGTGCGGGCGTTCGCCGAGTGGTTCCCGTCGGTGTCCGTGGTGGCGGTGGAGCCGTCGGCGGACATGCGGGCGGCGTCGGGGCTGCCGATGCTGGCCGGGGACGCGTGCTCGGTGCCGTTGCCGGACGCGTCGGTGGACGTGGTGTGGATGTCCACCGTGGTGCATCACGTGCCCGATCTCGCTGCTGCCGGGGTGGAGTTGCGGCGGGTGCTGCGGCCGGGCGGGTTGGTGGTGTTGCGGTCGTTGTTCCGGGAGCGCCCGGACGGGATCGGGTTGTTCCGGTTCTTCCCGGAGGCGGTGCGGGCGCTGGCGTCGTTTCCGTCCGTGGCTGAGGTGGCCGCTGGTCTCGGGTTCGGTGTGGAGCGGCTGGAGGCGGTGCCTCAGGTGACGGCGTCGTCGTTGGCGGAGAAGGCATCCAGCGTGCGGTGGGAGGCGGACACGTTGCTGCGGTCGCTGTCGTCCGAGGAGTTCTCGGCGGGGCTCGCGCGGTTGCGTGAGGCTGCCGCGGTGGAGTCCGGGCCGGTGATCGATCACCTGGATCTGCTGGTGCTCAAAACTGTCGGGGGTGTCTGAGACGCTGCTGCTCGTGGATGAGAAGCAGCTGTTGCGGCGGTATCTGGACGCAGCCCGGTCGGCGTTGTTGTGGAAGCTCGACGGGGTGTCGGAATACGACGCGCGACGGCCGCTGACACCGACCGGGACGAACCTGCTGGGCCTGGTGAAGCACGCGGCCGGGGTGGAGCTCAACTACTTCGGCCGCGTTTTCGGCCGCCCGTTCCCGAATCCGCCGGTGTGGTCGACCGCGGACGCGTCACCGGCGTCGGACATGTACGCGGACCTGGACGAGTCGAGCGTGTCGGTGCTGGAGTTCTACGGCGAGGTGCGGGCGTTCGCCGACGCGACGATCTCCGCGCTACCGCTGGACGCGCCGGGCGTGGTGACGTGGTGGTCTGCGGAGCGGCGGGACGTGACGCTGCGCCAGATCCTGGTGCAGGTGTCGATCGAACTGCACCGGCACGCCGGGCACGCGGACGTGGTGCGGGAGCTGATCGACGGCGCGGTCGGCATGCAGGACGGCAACACGAACATGCCGCCGGTGTCCGCGCAGTGGTGGTCCTGTCT
>NZ_JYJG01000475.1 GCF_000955955.1 Lentzea aerocolonigenes | reverse complement strand
ACGCAGTGGTGGTCAGAGCACCACGCCCGGCTGGAGGAAATCGCGGCCGCGTCGTCCCGGGTTCTGAAAGGCTGACCGGCATGGCCTCAGATCCGAAAGCCGACCTGCACCGCTATCTCCGCACGGCCCGCGAGGTCCTGCTGTGGAAGCTCGAGGGCCTGTCCGAGTACGACGCCCGGCGGCCTCTGACACCGACCGGGACGAACCTGCTGGGCCTGATCAAGCACGTGGCCACCACCGAGCAGGAGTACTTCGGCGCGTGCCTGGGCCGCAAGTTCCCCGAGACGCTGCCGTGGATGGAGGCGATCGAGAGCGGGAGCGACCCGAACGCGGACATGTTCGCCACGGCCGACGAGTCCCGTGAGGACATCCTGTCGCTGTACGCCCGTGTCGGGGAGTTCGCCGACAGCGTGATCTCGGAACTGCCGCTGGACGCGCCGGGCGTGGTGCCGTGGTGGCCGGAGGAGCGCCGGTACGTGACGCTGCACCTGCTGCTGGTGCACATGATCGCGGAGACGAACCGGCACGCCGGGCACGCGGACATCCTGCGCGAGGGCCTGGACGGGCTGGCCGGGTTGCGCGACGGGGTGTCGAACATGCCGGAGCAGGACTGGGCGGCGTACCGGGAGAAGTTGGAGCGGGTGGCGCAGGAGTCGTCGGACCAGGCGTGACCCGCCCGGCCCGACGACCTGCTAGCGGGCGGAGAAGAACTTGAGGACGTCGGACACGTAGAGGTCGGGCACCTCGACGGCCGGGAAGTGGCCGCCTGAGTCGTACTCGGTCCAGTGCTCGGCCTCGTGCGCCGGGTCGAGCAGCGAGCGGATACCCGTGTCCGCGGCGAAGGTCGCGAACCCGGTGGGCGCGGCGGCGGCTCCCCAGGTGCCGGGGGCGTTCATGGACTCGTAGATGAACTCGGCCGAGGTGGCGCCAGTACCGGTGAACCAGTAGATCGACACGGCGGTCAGCAGGGCGTCGCGGTCGACGACCGAGCACCAGGCGTGGAACTTCTCGTAGATCCACGCGAGCAGGCCGATCGGCGAGTCCACCAGTGAGGCGCCGATGGTCCACGGCTTGGTGGACATCAGCTGGAGGTAGCCCAGGCCGGTGGCGACGAGGTCGTTGAAGCGCTCGGCACGGGCGAGCTCCACGCCGGACAGGCCGGACAGGTCCAGCGGGCCGCCGAAGGGGTGGGCGCTGGGGCCGTTGATGTGCATGGCGGTGACGGCCGGGGTGAGGCGGCTCATGGCGCCGGCGATGCCCGCACCGACGTCACCTGCCTGGATGCCGTAGCGGGGGTAGCCGAGCGAGTCCATGAGCCGCACGAACGCGGCAGCGGTGCGGGAGACCTCCCAGGCGCCGGTCACCGGCACGGAGAAGCCGAAGCCCGGGATGGACGGCACGACCACGTGGTGGTCGTGGGCGAGGTCGGCGATCACGGCGCTGTACTCGGCGAACGTCGAGGGCCAGCCGTGGATCAGCAGCAGCGGCAGGGCATCGGCGCGCCGGCCGCGGACGTGGACGTGGACGAAGTGGATTCGCTGGCCGTCGATCTCCGTGACGAACTGCGGGAAGGCGTTGAGCCGGGCCTCGGCGGCGCGCCAGTCGAAGCCGTCGGCCCAGTACGCGGCCAGCGAGCGCAACTCGGCCACCGGGACGCCGCGGTTCCACTCGCCGGAACCGGACTGGGCGGGCCACCGGGCGCTCTGCAGGCGCCGGCGCAGGTCGGAGAGGTCGCTCTGGGGGATCTCGACGCGGAATGTGTTCATGGCTGAAACACTAGGAACCATTGCGGAAAGGTTCGTTCCTCATTCGCGGGGAGGGTGGAAGACATGTTGGAGACGTCGGCGCGGTTGCTGAAGTTGTTGTCGTTGCTGCAGTCCCCGCGCGACTGGAGCGGGCCTGAGCTCGCCGAGCGGCTCGGGGTGACGACCCGGACCGTGCGCAACGACGTCGACCGGCTGCGCAACCTCGGCTACCCGGTGCACGCGACGCCCGGACAGGCGGGCGGGTACAAGCTCGGCGCCGGGGCCAGCCTGCCGCCGCTGCTGCTGGACGACGAGGAGGCGGTCGCGATCGCGCTCAGCCTGAGCACGCAGGACTCCGACACCGCCGCGCAGGCGCTCAAGAAGCTCGAGCAGGTGCTGCCGAGCAGGCTCCGGCACCGGCTCAGCACGCTGCAGGAGTACACGGTCGGCACGGCCGAGGAGCTTGATCCGCACGTCGCGACGAGCATCGCGAACGCCTGCCGCGCGCGGGAACGGCTGCGGTTCGACTACGTGACGTTCGACGGCGGGCAGGACCGCCGCGAGGTCGAGCCCTACCGCCTGGTCCACACCAGGGGCCGCTGGTACCTGGTCGCGTGGGACGTCGGCAGGAACGACTGGCGCACGTTCCGGGCCGACCGCGTCCAGCCGCGCGTCCCGAACGGCCCGCGTTTCACCCCGCGCGAGCTGCCCGACCTGGAGGCCTACCTCAAGCAGGGCCTGGCGACGGCGGCGTGGCGGTTCCGGGCGACGGTCACGGTGCACGCGCCGGCGCACGAGGTCGCGGCGAAGGTTCCGGCCGCGCTGACCGAGGCGATCGACGACGCGACGTGCCGGATGACGGCGGGGTCGGACACGCCGGAGATGCTCGCGGTGTACCTGGGGATGCTGGGGTGCGACTTCGAGGTCGGCGGACCGCCCGAGCTCGTTCACCACCTGGGAAAGGTGGCTGACAGGTTCCGCAAGGCGATCAATACTGCGGGGCATGGGTAAGGAATACGAGCGCATCGAGCCGCGGCTGTGGGAGTTCATCGAGAACCAGAAGGTGTTCTTCGTGGCCAGTGCGCCGTTGTCCGGTGACGGGCACGTCAACCTCTCGCCCAAGGGCCGTCAGGGCACGCTGCGGATCCTCGACGACCGCACGGTGGCCTACCTGGACTTCGGTGGCAGCCACGCGGAGACGATCGCGCATCTGCGGGAGAACGGCCGCATCACGTTGATGTGGTGTGCGTTCGAGGGTCCGCCGAACATCGTGCGCATCCACGGCCGTGGTGAGGCCGTGTTCCGCGACGACCCGCGTTTCGCGGAGCTCGTGCAAGGCTTCGGTGAGGCCGACGGGCCCGCGCTGAGGGCCGTCGTCGTCGTCACGGCCGAGCTGATCTCCGACACGTGCGGGTTCGCGGTGCCGTTCATGGACTACCGCTCCGAACGCGACCTGCACGCGGACTACTTCGGCCGCAAGACCGACGAGGAGTTCCGCGCGTACACCGACAAGAAGCCCTACAACATCGCGAGCATCGACGGTCTGCCCGCGGTTCCGCTGCCCTTGCCGCCTCGCTGAAAAATTCTTGGGACCCGATGTAGAGAACACGGCGGCGGCTCCGTCCCCTGGGCATGACGACGAACGAGATCACCGAGGTCCTGAACCGCCCGCTGAGCCAGGAGCTGCTGGCCCGCGACATCACCCGGCTCGCGTACGTGGCCAAGGACGGGACGCCGCGCACGATCCCGATCGCGTTCACCTGGAACGGCGAGCAGATCGTGCTGTGCACGTCGAAGAACGCGCCGAAGCTGCACTCGCTGCGGGCGAACCCGGCGGTGGCGCTGACGATCGACACCGAGGTGCACCCGCCGAAGATCCTGCTGATCCGCGGCACGGTCGAGCTGGACCCGGTCGACGGCATCCCGGACGAGTTCCTGCGGATGAACGGCACCTACGCGATGAGCGCGGAGC
>NZ_JYJG01000466.1 GCF_000955955.1 Lentzea aerocolonigenes | reverse complement strand
CCCCCGCGTCACGACCGAGGTCAGCGGCACCCGGTTGCTGTTCTCCCCGGCCTCCCACGTGATCGGCCTCGCGGTGCCGGGCGACGAGGCGATCGCGCTCGCCGGGCACCTGTCCGGGCACCGCCTGTCGTATCCGGCGCTGCGGCTGCCCCACCGGCCGGAGTCGATCGTGTTCCTCGCGGTGCCGCGCGATCTGGCCGCGGCCCCGTGGCCGCTGGTCGAGGTGATGCTGCCGCGCCGCAGCCCGCAGCCGATCCCGAGCCTGGTGTCGTTGCTCTCCGCCGTGCGGTCCTTCAGCAGGTGACGATCACGGCGTGGCGGAACGACGGGTGTCACGCGACGGCAGCCACACCAGCACGACGGTCAGCAGCTCCAAAGCGGTGACCACGGGGATGACCGCGTGGAACATCGGCGAGGACCGCCAGGACACGATGCTGAAGACGGCCGCGAGCAGCTGGACGACGGTGGTGGCGATCCGGCCGCGGCCGGCCCCGAGGCGGCGGGTGAGCCACACGTTGAGGATCGCGAAGACCGCGTGGAAGACGGCGGCGGCGATGAGCGCGATCTGGACGGCGCCGTCGACACCGGCAGGCGGCAGGTCCGGGTTCGAGCGGGCGATCTGGTCGTGCAGCTGCCCGCGTTGCCACCACATGATCGCCGGGATGACGACGTGGACGAGGGCGACGGCGATCAGCAGGAACCGGGCGGCGCGCGTGGTCACCTGGCCGAGACTAAGCACCTGGCCAGAAGTTCTGCTCGTTGCTCGTCAAGCGATCCCGGGTCTGGCTCTGTGCCGGCAAGACTTCTGACGAGGTGCTCAGAACGCGGGCCAGGGGATGGCGGGCCAGTCGCCGGAGGGCTCGGGGTAGACGCCGTCCGCGAGGAGCTTGTCGGTGCGCTCCCCCACGGCCCGGACCTCGGCGCGGGTGAGGTGGTCGTGCAGCTGCTCCCCCAGCGAGCCGTCCAGCGCGGATCTCAGCCTGCGCAGCGACTCCAGGACCGGCGCGCCGAGGGGTTCGCGGGCCCAGCCCCACAGCACGGTGCGGAGCTTGGGTTCGGTGTGCAGGCAGATGCCGTGGTCGACGCCGTACACGCCACCGTCGACGGCGTGCAGGACGTGGCCGCCCTTGCGGTCGGCGTTGTTGACCACGACGTCGAACGCCGACATCAGCGCGATGCGCGGGTGGTCGGCGTGCACGAGCACGGCCGGGTCGCCGAAGCGGTCGTGGGCGTGGAAGACCGGGATCCAGCCGGGCTTGACGTCGTCGACGCCGATGATGTCGACGAGTTCGTCCTCTTCGCGGGTGTCGATCCAGAGCTGGACCATGCCGGAGCCGAACGGGCCGGGGCGCAGCACGGTCGGCGGCACGAGGTCGAGACCGGACGCGGCCGAGATCAGGTAGGTGGCCACCTCGCGGCCCGCCAGCGTGCCGTCGGGGAAGTCCCACAGCGGGCGTTCACCGCGCACGGGCTTGTAGACGCACTGGGCGTCGACGCCGTCCAACGAGATCTTGCAGAACAAGGTGGCGTTGGAGGCGTCGACCAGACGGCCCTCGACCTCGATGCGGCCGTGGTTGAGCAGTTCCAGGGCCGCGGCGGTGTCCATGGTCAGTCTTCTTCGGTGCGGCGGTAGCCGTTCTGCCGCGGGCAGATGTGGCCGTCCGGGTCGAGGGGTTCTGCGCACAGCGGGCAGGGTTTGCGGCCGGCGTTGACGACGCGGTCGGCTCGTTCGGCGAACGCGCGGGCCGCTCCAGGGGACAGGAACACCCGCACGGCGTCGGGGCCTTCCTCGGTGTCGTCGAGCACGACGGCTTCGTCGACCTCCTCCTCGGAGATCGCGAGGAGCTCTATGACGACGGCCTTGGACTCGGCGTCCCAGCCCAGTCCCATGGTGCCGACGCGGAACTCCTCCTCGACGGGCACGTCGAGGGGTTCGGTGTCCGGGTCGTCCGGCGGCGGGTCGTCGGGCTCGTCGGTGCCGAAGCGGCGTTGCACCTCCTCGAGCAGCGAGCCGATGCGCTCGGCGAGGACCTGGACCTGCTGCTTTTCCAAGGCGACGCTGATCAGCCTGCTCTGCTCGGAGGCCTGCAGGTAGAAGGTGCGGTCGCCGGGCTGCCCGACGGTTCCTGCGACGAACCGGTCGGGTGCGCGGAATACGTGGATGACACGAGCCATGGCCCTTACGACCCTAGGCCACGCGGAGATCGTCGGCAGGTCCTCCCCCACCAAACACTCCGCGTATAGGGTCGGGTTGTGGTGAAGATCGCTTCGTACGGGACCTGGACCTCGCCGATCACGGCCGGCGACACCTCGAAGCCGGGAGGTGGGTTCCAGTGGGCCGACCTCGCCGGTGAACAAGTGTGGTGGGCGGAGAGCCGTCCGGCGGAGGGCGGCAGAGTCGCTCTGGTGCGTGACGGCGCCGACGTGCTGCCCGCGCCGTGGAACGCCCGCAACCGGGTGCACGAGTACGGCGGCAGGCCGTTCGTGGTGCTGGCCTCCGACCGGGTCGCGTTCACGCACTGGGACGACCAGCGCGTCTACGTGTTCAACCCGGACTCGCCCGAACCGGTGGCGTTGACGCCGGAACCCCAGCGGCACCACGGCTTGCGCTACGCCGACCTGTCCGCCGGTCCGGACGGCGAGGTGTGGTGCGTGCGGGAGACGATCACCGGTGACGCGCGCACCGACGTGCGCCGCGAGCTGGTGGCGATCACGCCGTCCGGTGAGGTGCGGGTGCTGGGCTCGTCGCACCACTTCATGACCGGCCCGAAGATCAGCCCCGACGGCACGAAGTTCGCGTGGATCGGCTGGAACCACCCGCAGATGCCGTGGGACGGCACCGAGCTCTGCGTCGCAGATGTCGGTTCGTCCGAACATCGCGTGGTGTCCGGTTCGCAGACCGAGGCGGTGTGCCAGTTCGAGTGGGAGGGCGACTCCCTGCTGGCGCTGACGGACCCGGACGGCTGGTGGAACCTCTTCCGCGTCGGCCTGGACGGCTCACGCACGAACCTCGCGCCCTGCGAGCAGGAGCTGGGTGGGCCGATGTGGCGGCTGGGCAACCGCTGGTTCGCGACCCTCTCGCCGGGCCGCTACCTGGTGATCCGTTCCGGCCACCTCGCGGTGCTCGACGAGCGGTCAGCGACGGTGACCGACGTGCAGACCGATCTGCCGACGTGGGCGGCGGAACTGGCGGTGCGCGACGGCGTGGTCATCTGCGGCGCGGCGGGCCCGACCTCGGAGTACGCGGTGGTGCGCCTGGACCTCTCCAACGGCGAGCTCACGTACCTCACGGGCGGCGAGCCGGCGGACGAGGACGCGTATCTGCCGGTGCCGGTGGAGCGGCTGTTCGGCGAGATCCCGGCCTACGTGTACCCGCCGTCCAATCCGGACTTCGCCGGGCCAGAGGGTGAGCTGCCGCCGTACGTGGTGCACGTGCACGGCGGCCCGACGGGCCGGGCGTTGCCGAAGCTCGACACCGACATCGCGTACTTCACCAGCCGCGGCATCGGTGTGGTGGCGGTGAACTACGGCGGCTCCACCGGCTACGGCAGGGCGTTCCGGGAGCGGCTGCGCGAGCAGTGGGGTGTCGTGGACGTGGAGGACTGCGCGTTCGTGGCCCAGCAGCTGGCGAAGGAGGGCACGGCCGATCCGCAACGCCTCGGCATCCGCGGTGGTTCGGCCGGTGGCTGGACGTCCGCCGCGTCGCTGACGTCGACGGACGTCTACCAGTGCGGGATGGTCGCGTTCCCGATCCTGGACCTGAAGGGCTGGACGTCGGAGGGCGGCGAGACGCACGACTTCGAGTCCCGCTACGTCGAGGGCCTGGTCGGCACGCTGCCGGAGGCCGAGTCCCGCTACCGCGACCGGTCGCCGTCGGCGAAGGCGCGGCAGGTGTCGGGGCCGGTGCTGTTGCTGCAGGGCCTGGAGGACGAGATCTGCCCGCCGGAGCAGGCGGACCGGTTCGCGGCGGACCTGGCGGGGTCGGGGATCCGGCACGCGTACCTGACGTTCGAGGGTGAGCAGCACGGGTTCCGCAAGGCGGAGACCATCAAGACGGCGCTGGAGGCCGAGCTGTCGTTCTACGGGCAGGTGTTCGGGTTCGTGCCGCCGGGGGTGCCGGTGCTGGAACTGTCCGAGTGAGACTGCTGGTTCCCGGGGACCGGGTCGCGCTGGTGTCACCGGCCGGCCCGGCCGTCCCGGCCAAGGTTCTCGCCGGTGTGGCGGTGCTGCGGTCGTGGGGGCTCGAGGTCACCACACCTGTGGTGGAGCCGTGGTCGTTGCCTTATCTGGCCGGGTCAGACGCCGCTCGCGCCGAGGAGTTCGTGACGGCTTGGTGCTCTGATGTCGCCGCGGTCGTGTGTGTGCGGGGCGGGTACGGGTGTCTGCGGATGGCCGACCTGGTGCCGTGGAAGGACTTGCCGCCGCGGCTGTTCGTGGGCTCGTCGGATGTGACGGTGCTGCACGCCGAGCTGAACGCGGCGGGTCGGCCGACGGTGTTCGGGCCGATGCCGGGGACCTCTGATTTCGTCGACGACCCGGTGGCTCAGCAGCGGCTGCGGTCGTTGTTGTTCGAGGGCGTGTCGTCGTGGACGGCTGGAACGCCTGTGGCGCCGGGGACCGCGCGTGGGGTGCTCACGGGTGGGAACGCGGCGTTGCTCGCGGCGGCGGTGGGCGGGCCTCGCTGGGCGCGGCCGGCCGACGGGGCGATCGCGTTGCTGGAGGACATCGGCGAGGAGCCGTACCGGCTGGACCGGATTCTGACGCAGTTGCTGCGGGCGGGGTGGTTCGCGCCGGTGTCGGGGATCGTGCTGGGGTCGTGGACGGACTGCGGTGACGTGTCGTCGGTGCTGCACGACCGGCTCTCCGGGCTGGGCGTGCCGATCCTGGGTGACTTCGGGTTCGGGCACTGCGCCGGGCAGTGGTCGTTGCCGCTCGGGGTGGAGGCGGTCCTGGACACCTCCGCCCGTTCGCTGCGGCTGGCCTAGTAGTGCTTTGTCGGGTCAGCAA
>NZ_JYJG01000465.1 GCF_000955955.1 Lentzea aerocolonigenes | reverse complement strand
GGCGACGGCGTTTGCAGGAACTCCCGCAGGTCCGTGGCTGCGGACCCTTGGAATCAACCGTCTAGGCGGGACGACGTTGTCCGCCTGCGGGCCCTTCTGTCCCTGCGTGACCTCGAAGGAGACCTTCTGGCCTTCCTGGAGCTCACTTTGGCCTCGGAAACGCTGGTGGTCGACGTCTCCTGTGACAAGGTTCGGTGCTCACCGGCGCCTGGGACTGCAGCGAAATCGTCCGGCGTGCCATCGAGATCCGCGACGAACCGTCCTGAACCCCCCACATCCTCTCGTTCCAGCATCGATCATCGGAGTACCCGCATGCCCACGTCTGACTGCAAACCACTGCACCGGCCGGCCACTGCGACGCTGCCGGCATCTGTGCCGTGTGCCCGCACCCGTGGCACGAGCACGACTCGATCGGCGTTCGCTACTGCACCGCGACCACGGCTTCCGCGTCGGCCCGAGGCTGCGTCTGCCGGTGACGTACGACACCTGATGTCACCACGGGAACTGAACTGGCCACGGCGGTGTTGTACGCGGTGGTCGTCGAGTTTTGTGTTCGTGGTTCATCACGCTCGCGGAAACGATGTTGCGGGCGCCTCTTTCTTCATCTTGCAGGACAAGCCGGAGAAGTCGCCGTCCGAAACGCGATGTCTGACGTCTTCGTGCACTACTCTGAGATCGACGGCCGCCGCTACCGCAGCCTCGAGGACAGCCAGCGCGTCGAGTTCGAGGTCAGCCAGGCCCCAAGGGCCCGCAGACCACCTCCGTCCGCGTCGTCTGACCTCACATCGTGCTCCTACCAGCTGACACACGCTGACGGAGACACCGACCCCTCATCACGCCGGTTTTGCCGCCACCACACCACGAGTTCGCGTCACCGGCCAGCCGCAAGCATGCACAGGACACGAAGAGAGCCGGAACCATGAGAAACCAGTACGTGTCACGTCCCGAAACGCAGCCCACGACTGCGCGCTCGGCGAATGACCTGTTCAGCCACCCGGAGACACACCACTCACTGGCGAACCCCAATCCCCCCGACGACGAGCAGCGGTCCTACGAGAACCTCTTCCACGAGCCGGCACCGACACCGCGAAGGCCAGTTTGAACACCGGCAAGCCGTCGCTTGGCAGCAGCGGTGCACACTCCACAAAGGACACCGAGCGCATGTCTCACACTCCAGCAGGCGCTGCGGTCATCGTCCGACGTCTACGCCTCGCCGCCGGATTCCTCGCATCCGAACGCGGATGGGTCTCGGAACGCCTGACCGCGCTCGGTCTGCCGTTGCGGTCATTCCGCGACGACCAGATCGACCTGGAAATCAGCCTGAAGGACCGTCAGGGTGCCGGGCAACGACTCACCCTGGAATGCTGGATCGACCAGAGACCACGCCTGCACTTCGTCGCCACATCCTCGGAGCGCGATCTGCCCACGGCACTGAGCGAGGTCTGCGACGAGCTGATCCGGCAGGTCGACGAGGCCAAGACGCGCACCGACCCACGCAGCAACCGCGCACTGAGGCTGGTGCCCGGATTGCCCAAGCACGAATAGGCCCACGCAAGCGTGCTGAGCGGGGCGACACAGACGAACGGCGTCTCCCGGTCGCAGCCGTGCAGGACAACCGCAAGCGCTTGTCCGACAACGGTTTCCGTCGCTGTTCACCGACGTCCCCGCCTTGGTGGAGCCAGGCCGGCAAAACGGCAACGCAGACGTTCAGGGTCGCCGCGTCCACGGTCACCCGCCGAACGCGTCCTGAGGCGAAGTGCCGCTCACCCCGCTCGAACGACTGCACTGGCCTTCGGGAGTGCTGGACTGGTTCGGGCAGTGGTCGGCCAGGACGCCGCGATGTCCTTCGCAGTACCGAGCTCGAGCGGGCCCGCGCGTCGATAGACGCGCAGGGGCGGCAACGGGCGGCCGCCCCTGCAACTGCTCAGGTTCTCGTTCGGGGTCGAATTGATCTGCTTTCAAAAGAACAAGTGAGTTCTTTTGTGATGGCGCCATGAGCGCTGGCCGAGCAGCTCAACCCTGCTCACTCGGCCACAGTTCAACGCCTCTCAGGCGTGCAGCAACTGCGCGTTGGCGACTGTCGACTCCTGCTCAATGGAGTTAATGAGACCGCCCCACTCCGGAAGGAGGACTAGAGCGAGGATCAGCGCCACTCTCGTGATCAGCACGGCGGTGAACCTAACACTAAGGTATGACGCCAGTCCAAGCGGGTCGGCAACTCCCAGGAGAGAGCGCTCTCACCACCGACCGCAGGATACGCCCAGTAGACGCGTCATTCGATCGTGTGCGTATCACCTGGGTGTAGGCGATTACTCACAGGCAAATCGGACTCGCGCAAAGTAGCCCCACCACGGGCCCGCGGATCCGGAATGAATCGCCGTGTCGCACTGTGCTCGACGAGGTGCGTCAACAGGAGGTCGTCACCGTGGCCGGAAGCGCTGCGCAGCAGGTCAGCAGCTCGGCTCCAGCAGCGGCTCGCCGATGCGGGATCGTTTTCGACCGCATGGACATGACCGAGCACGTGCAACGCACGTGCTTGCGCGCGAGGATGGCGACAAAGGCGAGCTGCTTCTTCCGCGGCATCAGCCGATTGCACGAAAGACCCGAGATCGTAAAGCGTTTCCGACAACGTCAGCAAGGCTTCGCCCCGACCCGACTTGTCACCACTGCGCAAGTGAGCATCGAGTGCCCTTTCGCAACAGCTCAACGCTTTGACGTTCTCGCCGTGTTCATGGTATATCTTGGCGAGTTCCGCAAAGGTCGTACCTTGTCCGCGGACGTCGCCCACTTCTTCTCGTATTACGAGCGCTTGTTCGTGATAATCGAGCGCCACATCGTCCCGCTCCATTTGATGATGCGCATTGGCGAGTTGATCCAACGCGTATGCCTCAATGCTGCGGGCGCCCATGTCCTTGAGCAGGTCGAGCACCTGCTCGTAGATCTCTACGGCGATGCGCGGCTGGCCGACCTCGAGATGAACGCTTCCGAGGTTGTGCCTGCACACAGCGCTGAGCTCGCGCTGCCCGAGTTCGTCGGCCAGCGCCACGCCATCGCGAAACATCTGCCGCGCCTCGTCGTATCGACCCAGCCAGTGCAATACGAGACCAAGATTGTTGAGTGTGCCGCACTCACCCTCCCGGTTCTCGACGGCACGCGCAGACGACAGCGCGATCTCATGACTGAGCCTCAGATCCGTGTACAACCCGAAGCGATCGTATGTTTCATTCATGTTCGCGGCGAGGCGCCAGGCGTGATCATGGAATCCCTGCCTGGCCGCATGCGAAACAGCCGCCGCGAGATTGGTCTGCTCCTGAGCGAACCAATCAAGTGCCGCCGCGGAGGTCTCGAACTCGACCGCGTGACGCCAGGACATTCCATCCAGCACGGGAACCTGCGTTCGGTCGGGCGTCACCTGGCGCGCCGCGTTCGACGTTGTTGCGAGGTACCAATCAAAGACGCGGGGAAGTACCAATTCCCGCTGAGCGAGAAAATCCTCACGACGTGCCAGATCCGCGGCATAGCCGAAGATGAGGTCGTGCAGCCTGTACCGGCGAGCCGAGACCTGCCGGACCAGGCTGGCCTTCGCCAAGATCCTCAGGTGCTCCCGAACCACGGACGCGTCCTCGCCGACGATGGCGCAGGCGGCCGAGATGTCGAACTCGGGGCCGGGGTGCAGGCCAAGACGACGGAAGCTCAGCGCGACCGCGGCGGGCAACGCCTGATAGGACCAGGAGAAGGCGGTGGACAACATCGTGTACTCGTCGTCGTTGTCCGCCGAGTCGAGCGAGCCGAGGCCCTCGTGCTGTCGCAACTCGCACGCCAGGTCCAGCAATGAGGTGTACGGGCGGTCGACGGCGTGCTGAGCGATGATCCGCAGACTCAGGGGAAGCCCCGCGGCGAGGCGAGCCAGAGCGGCCAGGCCTTCATCCTCGCGTGAGCGGCCCTTCCCCTCGAGCTCTGCCAGCAACAGACCGATGGACTCGTCCGGCGTCAGCGGTGGAACCTCCATCGTCCGCACGCTGTCGCGGATCGTGAGGCCGGTGAGCTCGGCCCGGCTGGTCACGAGGCAGCAGCAGCCGGTCGTCGCGGCGAGGATCGGGCGGACCTGGGCGCTGTCACGGGCGTTGTCGAGGATCAGGAGGACCTTCTTGCCGCTCAACGACCTCTGCAGCCGAACACGTCGTTCGTCGACGGTCAGCTTGTCGAGTGGCACCCCCAGCGACGCCAGCAGGATGGCGATGGCGTCATCCGGCGCCATCGGTGCTGTGGGCCCGTAGCCGGACAGGTTGATGAACAGGTGGCCGTCGGGGAAGAGGGACTTCCGCTGATGCGCCCACCGGGTCGCAAGGCTCGTCTTGCCCGCGGCCGGCATGCCGTGCAACGCGACGACCGGCCCCTGCGCGGTGGTGAGAAGAGCGTCCAACTGGACGAGAAGTTCTTTGCGGCCGGTGAAGTTGTGTATGTCCCTCTCCAGCTGCTGCGGCGGCTTCGGATCGATCATGCTCCTGACGACGGCGGTGCCCGCCTGCTTGCGGAGAACGGACTGGTAGAGCTCGCGCATCTCCGGGCCCGGTTCGGCGCCGATCGCGTATTCCAGCCGGGAACAGAACTCGGCGTAGAACTCCAGCGCTTTCGAGTACTTGCCCATCCCGTCGAGCGATCGCATGTAGTGGCGCGCGAACATCTCCTCGGTGTCGTGTTCGTCGACCAAACGGCCGACGGCACTCATCACTTCGCTGTATTCGCCCATCTGCAGCTGACTGTCGAACAACACGTAGTAGGCGGGCAGGCGGTCGAATTGCTCCATCTGGGCACGGCAGTGATCCGACCAGGTTCCGCCGAGATCGGCGAGCGGCTTGCCGTGCCACAATTCCAGCGCTTCCTGAACCAGCGTTTTAGACAAAAAGTGGTCATCGATTGAAGAAGCTTGTCTAGCTTTTGTCACCAAATGCCGGAAACGGTGCAGGTCGACGAGCATCGGGTCGAGATCAAGCCGGTAAGCTGCACCTTCCTTGCGCAACTGGCCCCCGGAACCCGACTCGGCGAGAACCTTGCGCAGCCTGCTGATGATGGGGTGCAGCCGTCCTTTAGAGACTTCCAGAGTCTCTCCGCGCCACAGTTCGGCGATGATCAAATCTATGGACACAGGACGTCCGACGTCGTGGAGAAGCAATGCCAAAACGCCGCGCTGTTTTGCCGTGCCGAGGTGGACGCCGTGGTCACCTATCAGCAAGGACGTCTTCCCGAAGATCTTGAATTCCACCAGCGTCTCACCCCTCGCTGGCCCGCTTGCGCACCAGGGCTACCAGTGTGCCCTTTGCACCGGATTTTCAGCAGGCCGAATGTTCTCAATTGCTCCGAATCGGTGAAACGGGTACCAGGCATATGGAGGGGGCAAGTTCTCGGCAAGTCGGCGGGCAAGCGCGATCCGCATCCTTGGTTCCAACGGGGTGGCCGCTGAACCAAGGGGGAACTTCATGACACGTGCTGAGTGGTTGCAGGTGCCGGTCGGGCTGGACGCGCCCCGGTGGGTGACGCGGCCCGGCCTGCTCAACGTGCTGGTCGTCGTGCACACGGTCACCAGCGGCCAGAGACTGTTGGAGGTGATCGAGCTGGTGGAACGGGACCCGCGGCTGCAGGTGACCTTCGTCCAGGCACCGGACGTGTTCAGCAACGGTGTCGACGACTTCCTGCGCAGCACCGGTGGTCTTGTCCTGCAGTGGGACCAGGTGATCCGCGAACGCTTCGACCTCGCGGTCGCCGCGGGGTACGGAGGGCTTCAGCACCTGCACGCGCCGTTGCTCGTCGTGCCGCACGGCGCCGGCTTCGGCAAGACGCACTCGGGCACGTCCGCCGTCTACGGCCTGGACGCCCAACGGCTGATCCACAACGGCCGGATCCTCCCCGACGCCGTCGTGTTGTCGCACGAGGACCAGCTGGAGGTGCTTCGCGCCCAGTGTCCGCAGGCCGTCGACGCCGCCGTCGTCGCGGGCGATCCCGGTTACGACCGGATGGTCGCGAGCCTGCCGCACCGCGACCGCTACCGGGAGGCCTTGGACATCAGGCCGGAGCAGAGCTTGGTCGTGGTCAGCTCGACCTGGGGCGGGCAGTCCCTGTTCGGGCGGTGCGCGGAGCTCTTCCCCCGCCTGCTCGACGAGCTGCCGTCGCGGTACCGCGTTGCCGCGCTGATGCATCCGGCGGTGTGGTTCGGCCACGCACCACGCCAGATCAGGTCGTGGCTCGCCGACTGCGTGGACGCCGGACTCGTCGTGATCGGTCCGCACGTCGACTGGCGGGCTGCCGTCGTGGCCGCCGACCTCGTCGTCGGCGACCACGGTTCGGTCCCCGTCTACGCCTCGGCGATCGGGACGCCGGTCGTGCTGGTGGATCCGGGACTGCAGGCCGTGACCGCGAGCGGATCACCGCAGGATCTGTTGCGGCACAACGCCGTGACCTACCACCACGCGTCGTCCCTGCCCACCATGTTCGAAGAGGCGCGAGCACGGAGCGAACGGCTGCGGGAGGGAGTCGTGGAACGCCTGACCTCACGTCCCGGCCGCTCGACCACCCTGATCAGAGAAGCCATGTACCGGCTCCTGGGTGTTCCGGTGCAGGGAAAACACCGTGCGCCGGCACCGGTGACGGTCACGCCGGAGGAGTGCCGATGATCATGGCGGTGGCCGAGGACGGCCGGACCCTGGACCTGTCCCCCGACGGACCGCTGGTGGACTGCCTCACGTGGGACGAGCTCGCCGAGTCCGTGACGATCTCGCTGCACACCTGGTTCTCCACCGGCCTCGACCTGAAGCTGCTCGTCCGCCACGGTCTGCCGGTGTGGTGCGCGCGGCACCGCATCGCCAGAGCGGAAAGTCCTTGTGGGCGGCTACAAGTCGCTCAATGAACGCAGACGATCGGACACGACGCCTGCTCTGGAAGATCCCAGGGAGGTGAGAAGGTGGACCGCCTGCTGCAGGTGGTCCACCGCGGTGGCGGTGTCTCCACGATGCCGCGCGACTTCCGCGATCACCTCGTGCGAGTGGGCGGCCCCGTCGTGCGAGCCGACCTGACTCATCATGGCCAGGGCTTCTTCCGCCACTTCACCGGCGCGCACGAAGTCCTGCGCGTGACAGTGCACCCACGCCTGCGCCACGAAAACACGCGCGGTGTTGTACGGATCCGGCTCGGCCAGCCCGCCGAGGATGACCTTCGCCTCGGACAGGTGCGTCAGAGCTTCGTCGTTGCGGCCGAGACGGCTCAACGCCGTCCCGAGATGGATCAAGCTCAACGCGAGGCTGCGGTCCGCGTTCAACGCACGGTTGAGCTCCACCAGTTCCGTGAACTCCACGGCTGCTTCAGCCACTCGATCGGTGTCCGCGTAGAGCAGTGCCAACCCCTCGCGCGCGTCGGCCACGCCCCGCTGGTCACCGCCGGCTGCCGCGACCGACACCGAACCACGCAGGTGCTCTTCCGCCTCGCGGTGCCTGCCGAGCGTCGTGCAGACACGACCGAGCCGCTTCAGCATGTCGGCCTCGGCGAACGCGTTCCCCCATCGGCGAGCGGCCTCGACACCTCGCAGGTCGATGTCGAGCCGGTCGTGATAGTGCTTGCGGTGCAACAACAAGGGCCACACGACGTCCGAGAGGTGCCAGGCGAGGTCCGGCCATCCCTTTTCCAGGCTCACCTGCCCCGCGGTGATGAGGTTCGCGCGCTCCAGCTCCAGCCAGGAGAGGGCTTCGTCGCGGTCGGCGAACTGCGGCCGCGAGGTCGGGTCGGCGTGGAAGACGTAGTCCAACCGGCGCCGGTGCGGCGTCACGATCCTGTCGGCCACCATCGCCCCTGCCAGGTACCACTCGAGCACGTGCCGCAGTGCGAAGTCCCTGTCCCCCTGGTGGTCCTGTTGCCTGGCGTGGAGCTTCACCAGGTCGTGGAACCGGTAGCGGTCCTCCGCGATCTCTTCGAGCAGGCTGCTGTCGACCAGTTCCTCGATGAGGCGGCTGACCTCGGGAAGCCCCTGACCGAGCAACGACGCCGCGACGGCCGGGCCGAACGTCTGGCCAGGATGCAACGCCAGCCGGCGGTACACGACGGCGGTCCGCTCGTCCAACGCGCGGTAGGACAGGTCGAACGTCGTCTGGACGGAGAGTTCGTGGGACGGTGACAACATCGCCAGGCGCAGTTGCTCGTCAGCGAGTTCGGAGACGACGCGCCCGACGGACCACTTCGGCCGCGCGACGAGGCGTGCCGCCACGACCCGCACCGCGATCGGCAGACCACCGCACAGGTCGACCAGAGCCTCCGCACGATCCTGCTCGTCCGCGATCCGGTTGCCTCCCAGCGTCTTCGCCAGCAGCGTCACCGCCGACGAGGCGGCGAGAGGGCGGATGTCCAGCAACCGTCCCCCGTCGACGACCAGATCGGTCAGGCGCGTGCGGCTCGTGACGACGACGGCGCTGGACGACGAATTCGGCAGCAATGGGCGCACTTGCCTCGCCTCGCGCGCGTTGTCCAGGACGACCAGGAGCGACTTGCCCGCCGTGAGCGAGCGGTACAGCGCCGCCTGCTCGGCCAGGTCGGCGGGGACACTCTGCGGTGCGACACCGAGACTGCGCAGGAAGAGCCCCAACGCCTCTGCCGAGCTCATCGGCCTGTCGCCGCTGAACCCACCCAGGTCCACGTAGATCTGCCCGTCCGGGAAGCGGTCGTGCACCCGGTGGGCCCACTGGAGCGCGAGCGCGGTCTTGCCGATGCCGCCCGGCCCGGCCAGCACGGCGAGCGTCCGTTCACCCGGCACGAGCATCTTGTCCAGCTCGGCGAGATCCGACGCGCGATCGGTGAAGTGCGCCGGTGCCGGGAGCAACTGCTGCGGTACGGGCAGCGTGGCCTCTGAGTGGATGTGGATGTCCCCGTGGACGGCTCCGGCCTGCACCACGCCACCCTGAACCGAGCCCGACATCTCGTTGTGCACGCCCGCGCCCATGGCACCCCCGCTGTGCACTCGCACCTGCGCAACAAGACGACCGTACGGCGTTTTGCACGCAAAGCTGGTCAAAACCACCCGTGACGACCAACACGCGCGTGGATCTTGTCCGTTCACCGGACGTGACCGGGCGACATGCGGTACATCCCTGGACAAAACGACCATTCACCCGACAAAGGAATGTCGGGCCGCAAGCCTACAAATGCGCCACAAATAGTTGAGTGTGAATAAGTTAGTACTTGTTAACGATCGTGCGGCAACAGATCCTTCTCGTGCTCCGCCAACACATTCACCTCGACGAACGTCCGGCTCCCCCTGCAACCGCGGAGCCGGTCGGTTCGCCCTGCAACGAGGAGAACAATGCAAGCGAGACGTAGTTTCGTGCTGGCCGCGGCCGGATCGCTGGTCGCTGCCGTGCTCACCCAGACGGGCGCGCACGCGGCCCCGCAGCCCCAGCCGAGCCAGACCGCCGAGGCGATGGCGGTGGACGCGGCCGCGAGCCTCGTCGACAGCCGGCCCGCCCAGCTGCACGTGAGCCAGAACGACGCGTTCATCCGGCACAACACCATCTCGTCCACGAACGGCCTCAAGTACGTCCCCTACGAGCGGACCTACAAGGGGATGCAGGTGGTGGGTGGTGACTTCGTCGTCGTCACCAACTCCACCGGGCAGGTTCTGCAGACGTCGGTCGGCCAGAGTTCGACGATCGACATCGCCGACGCCAAGGCGTCCACCACCAAGGCTCAGGCCGAGGCCACCGCGAAGACCGCCATGTCCACTGTGGACAGCGTCGGCGCCGCGGAACAGGTCGTCTTCGCGCTCGACTCCACGCCGAAGCTCGCTTGGAAGGTCTCGGTCGTCGGCCGGGACTCCGAGGGCCCGAGCAAGCTCGACGTGATCGTGGACGCGGCGAACGGCAAGGTGCTGCACACGCAGGAGCGCGTGCTGCACGGCACCGGCAACAGCGGGTGGAACGGTCCTTCCGTCCCCCTCGCCACCACGCAGTCCGGGTCGACGTTCTCGATGAAGGACCCGAACCTCACCAACGTCAGCTGCCAGGACGCGGCGAACAACACGACGTTCACCAAGTCCAGCGACACCTGGGGCAACGGCACCGCGACCAACCGCGAGACCGGGTGCGTCGACGTGCTGTTCGCGGCGCAGACCGAGTCCAAGATGCTCACGCAGTGGCTGGGCCGCAACGGGTTCGACGGCAACGGCGGCGGCTGGCCGATGCGCGTCGGCCTGAACGACCAGAACGCCTACTACGACGGCAGCCAGGTGCAGATCGGCAAGAACACCGCGGGCCAGTGGATCGGTTCGCTCGACGTCGTGGCGCACGAGCTCGGCCACGGCATCGACGACCACACGCCGGGTGGTATTTCCGGTGCGGGCACGCAGGAGTTCGTCGCGGACGTCTTCGGCGCCTCCACCGAGTGGTTCGCCAACGAGCCGTCGCCTTACGACACGCCCGACTTCCTCGTCGGCGAGACGATCAACCTGGTCGGCAGCGGCCCGATCCGCAACATGTACAACCCCGCCGCGAAGAACCACGCGAACTGCTACAGCAGCTCGATCCCGAGCACCGAGGTCCACGCGGCCGCCGGGCCCGGCAACCACTGGTTCTACCTGCTCGCGCAGGGCACGAACCCGACCAACGGCCAGCCGACGAGCACCACGTGCAACAACACGTCGATCACCGGCCTGGGCACCGAGAAGGCGCTCAAGATCTTCTACAACGCCATGCTGCTCAAGACCTCCGGCAGCTCCTACCTCAAGTACCGCACGTGGACGCTGACCGCGGCCAAGAACCTCTACCCCGGCAGCTGCGCGGAGTTCAACACGGTCAAGGCCGCCTGGGACGCGGTCAGCGTGCCCGCGCAGTCCGCTGACCCGACGTGCAGCGCGACCGGCACGGTCACCGTCAGCAACCCCGGTAACCAGTCCAGCACCGTCGGCACCGCGGTGAGCCTGCCGCTGTCGGCGAGCGGCGGCACCGCGCCGTACACGTGGTCCGCCACCGGGCTGCCCGCCGGGCTGTCCATCAACTCCAGCAACGGCACCATTTCCGGCACCCCGACCACCGCCGCCACGTCGAACGTGACGGTGACCGCGACGGACAGCGCCAACAAGAGCGGCACCGCGTCGTTCAGCTGGACCGTCGGCACGGGTGGCGGCAACTGCTCCGGCCAAAAGCTCGCCAACCCGGGCTTCGAGTCGGGCAGCGCTTCCTGGACGGCGACCTCCGGCGTCATCGGCCAGCACGGCACGCAGGAGCCCGCGCACGGCGGCACCTGGTCGTCGTGGATGAACGGCTACGGCTCGTCGCACACCGACTCGCTGTCCCAGTCGGTGACGATCCCCGCCGGCTGCAAGGCCTCGCTCACGTTCTACCTGCACATCGACACGAGTGAGACCGGCAGCACCGTCTACGACAAGCTGACGGTCACGGCCGGCAGCACCACGCTCGGTTCGTTCTCGAACACGAACGCGGCGTCCGGCTACGTGCTGAAGACGTTCGACCTGTCCTCGTTCGCGGGGCAGACCGTGACGCTGAAGTTCAACGGCACTGAAGACGCCTCGCTGCAGACGTCGTTCGTCGTCGACGACACGGCGGTGACGCTCAGCTGATGAGGAGTGCGGTTGCCGGGCGCTGGAAGTTCAGCCCGGCAACCGCACACCCATCTCGCGGTAGTGCGACGTGGCTTCGTCGCCCCGGCCCAGTCCGCGCAGCGCGTGCGCCAGCTCGATCCGGTAGCCGATGCGTTGTGCCAGCTCCAAAGCATGTCCGAACGAGGCCTCGGCGTCGGCGGAACCCAGCTCCCGCTGCACCGAACCCAGCACGTTCCACGCGCTCGCCAGGTGATCGACCAGCGAGCCGCGCCGCAGGTCCTCCACCACCTCGGACGCGACTGCCAGCGCGCGGTCCAGGTGACCGGCCCTGCGATGACCGGCGGCGAGCTTGATCCGGCCGCGCACGGTATAGTCGGTGTTGCCCACCTCGCGCGCGAGTTCCAGGCCCTCGTAGAGCGACCGCAACGCCTGTTCGTGCTCACCCTGCCTGCTCAGCGTCGCGCCCAGTCCGGAGAGGACGGACGCCTCCTCGCTGCGTTCGGCGATCTCCCTGCTCTGCGCCAAGGCTTTGCTCAGGTGCGTCCACGCCGTGTCGAGGTCGCCGACGGCCAGCGCGATGCGGCCGAGGTTGCCGACGCAGATCGCCAGGATGCGGGAGTTCCCGTCGGCGGCGTAGAGGTCCGCGGCGAGCCGAGTGGACTCGAACGCCAGCGAGTAGTCGCCGAGTCGTTGGTGCAGCATGCCTTTGATGGCGAGCGCGTATGCCTCGCCCACCTGGTCGTCCAGCTCGCGGGCCAGGTCCAGGTTCTGCGTCGCGTACGTCATTGCCTCGCGGTAGCGGCACGCCATGTAGTGCGTGAGCGTGACCTGCGAGAGGTTCACGGCCTGCGCGCGCGTGTCGCCCAGTCGTCGCACCGCTTCGAGTCCGGCTTCCTGCAGCACCACGAGCTCGTCGATGCGGTGCGTGATCATCAGGAAGTGGCCGAGGTGACGGGGCAGGTCGCGCACGTGCCGGTCGGACCCGATGCGCACCGCGTGGGCGCCGGCCGCGATGAGGTTGCGGTGCTCGCCGGTGAACCACGCCAGAGCCGTGGGCAACGTGAACACGTCCGGCATCGACGCCGGCGGGTGCGCGATCTCCGGTTCGGAGCGTCTTCTGCCCGGCTGCAACGCGTCGGCGGCGCGGTCGGCGACGGCGAGGTAGTAGTCGAGCAGGCGTGCGTCGGCCTCCGCACGCCGGTCGGTGTCGGAGACCAGGCTCAGGGCGTGCTCGCGCAACAGGTCGTGCAGCCGGAACCGGTCACGTTCGCGCTGCTCGAGCAGATGGTGGTCGAGCAGGTCCTCCAGCAGGTCCTCGGCGGCGAAGCGCTTGACGCCGAGCAACGCCGCGGCCGCGTGCGCGTCGATGTCCACGCCGGGGTGCGCGCCCAGCAGCCGGAACGCCTGCTGCTGCTCGGTTTCCAGGTACGCGTAGGACAACGCGAACGCAGCCGCGACGTCGCGGTCGTCCATCGCCAGCTCGGATAATCGTTGCTGCTCGGTGCGCAGCCGCTCGACCAGATCCGCGACCGTCCACCTGGGACGGTGCCGCAACCGGGCACCCGCGATCCGCACGGCCAGCGGCAGGTACCCGCACAGTGCGACGAGCTCGGCGGCTCCTTCGCCGCGGTCCTCACCGACGACCCGGCGGAACAGCAGCTCGGCGTCGTCCGGTGGCAGCACCTCCAGCGAGAGAGGCACCGCACCGTCCAAATTGGGCAGTCGGCGCCTGCTGGTGACGATGACCGCGCAGCCGGGCGAACCGGGCACCAGCGGCCGCACCTGGGCCGCGTCCACGACGTTGTCCAGGATCACCAGCGCTTTGCGGCCCGCCATCGCGGTGCGCCACTCGACGACGCGTTCGTCGACGTCGGCGGGGATCTCCTGCGAGCTGACGCCGATCGACCGCAGCAGCACGCCCAGCGCGGCGTGCGGCTGGACGGGCTCGCGGGACGGGGTGAAGCCGTGGAGGTCGACGAAGAGCCGGCCGTCCGGGAATCGGTCCGCGAGCTCGTGGCCCGCCCGGACGGCCAGCGCGGTCTTGCCGACACCGGCCATGCCGTCGATCGAGATGATCCCGCCGCCGGTGTCCAGCAACCGAGCCAGCTCGTCCACCCGGCCGGTGAAGTCGGGCAGGTCGAACGGGAGCGAGTCGGGTGCCCTCGTCTCGGCGACCGGAGCCGGTCCGGGTGCGGGCGCGGGTTCGGCGACGCTCAGGCCCAGGCCCGGATCAGAGCGCAGGATCCGCTCGTACAACGACTTCAGCTCGTGCCCAGGATCGATGCCCAGGTCCTCGGCCAGCAACCGGCGGCACTCGTCGTAGCGGCGCAACGCCTCCGCCTGCCTGCCGCTGCGGTGCAGCGCGAGCATCAGCAGCCCGACGAGCCGCTCCTGGTACGGGTGCGCGGCGCAGAGCGTGATCAGGTCACCGACGACCTCGCGGTGCCGGCCGAGCTCCAGCTCGCGCTCGACCCACTCCTCGGTGACACCCAGGTGTTCCTGCACCAGGCCATCGCGCAGCCGGTCGACCACGGAGGACCCGGCGACCCCGTCGAACGGCGTGCCCCGCCACAGGGCGAGCGCTTTGAAGAGCCCGGACGCCGGATGGTCCGATCCCCTGGCCTCCGCGACGAGCCGGCGGAACACGTGCAGGTCGATCTCGGCGTCCAGCGCGTAGCCGGGTGAGCGCCGCACGATGCCGAGCCCGGCGGGCTTGAGGATCTTGCGCAACCGCGAGACGTAACCGTGCACGAGACCGCGCCAGTCGCCCGGCTGTTTCTCACCCCACAACGCCTCGGCGAGCCGTTCGACGGACACGCCCTGGCCGGCGTTGAGAGCGAGAACGGCGAGCACGCAGCGTTGCTGAGGAGCGCCCGCGGCCAGCCGCTCCCCGTCGTGCCAGATCTCGACCGACCCCAGGATTCCGATCTCCATGACGATCGACACCTTAGCCGTCCAGGTTTCGTGCAGGTGGGGCGTTTAGGTTTTCCACAGCACCTGAAACCGCATCTCAACTGGGGAGACCGGCACTCATGTCCAGACGTCTGTGCGCACTGATCGCCGTGGCGGTCCTGTCGCTGACCGCCCTCACCGCCCCGGTCGCGCTGGCCGAGCCGGCCAGTGGTCCGGAGGGCTGCGCCTACCACGCCGACCAGGCGGGCTTCACCGGCGAGGCGCTGGTCGAGGCGATCGCGGTCGGTATGACCGAGTCGCACTGCCGGCCGGACGCGACCCACCGCGACGAGAACGGCCAGCTCGACCAGGGCCTGTACCAGATCTCCTCGCTCGACGGCAGCCGCAACAGCTGCTACCTGAACCCGGCCTGCAATGCCGAGGTCGCGCGCGGCATGTACGAGGCTCAGGGCGAGAGGTGGCTGCCGAAGTGGAAGGCGAGCTACGGCACGCAGCGCTACCGCGACTGGCTGCCGGTGGCACGGGAGGCGGCCAAGCCGTACCTGGAGCCGCGCATCGGCCGGATCGGCGTCTTGGCCAACGGCACGCTGTCGGTGAAGGAAGGAAATCTGTGGTCGGGCTGGACGACGCAGCTGGGTGGCGTCGCGAAGTTCGAGATCGACGGCAACCGCATCGGTGTGCTGACCACCGGCGGTGACGTCATGGTCAAGGAGGGCGACCTGTACGCCGGGTGGACCACCCAGGCGAGTGGCGCGAAGGACTTCCACCTGGTGGGCAACAGGATCGGTGTGTTGCGGCTGGACGGTTCACTGGCCGTGAAGGACGGCAGCCTGTGGGCGGGCTGGACGGAGCAGACCGGCAACGTCAAGGACTTCGACCTGACCCCCAACCGCATCGGCGTCGTGCTCGACAGTGGTGAGGTCACGGTCAAGGAAGGCGACCTGTACGCGGGCTGGGTCGGTCAGATGAACGGTGCCAAGGACATCGAACTGGCCGCGGGCCGCATCGGCGTACTGCGCGAGAACGGCTCGCTCGTCGTGAAGGACGGCACATTGTGGTCGTCGTGGA
>NZ_JYJG01000464.1 GCF_000955955.1 Lentzea aerocolonigenes | reverse complement strand
GACCAGACGGGGCAGGCCACCGAGATCGAGCTCTCCGGCGATCGCGTCGGCGTCCGACAGTCCCGCGGTGCGTTCCAGGTCAAGGAGGGCAACCTCTGGTCGGGCTGGACCGAGCAGGCCTCGTCGGTCTCCCAGGGCGACCTGACCCACCGCCGCTAGAAAACGCGAAGGGCGCTTTCCCGAGTTCCGGGAAAGCGCCCTTTTTCGTGCGGATCAGTGGCGGTTGCAGGTGATCTGGGAGTCGGGGACGGGAAGCGATCCGCCGTTGAAGTAGCGCAGGGCGGACTTGAAGTCGTTGCACCGCTCGGCGTCCTCCGCCGAACTGGCCTTGTAGCCGATGTAGCGGGAGATCAGGCCCATGTCGTAGTGGTCGGCGGCGTTGTTGGAGTCCGAGCGGGCCACCGTCCAGTACCAGCGGGCGATCGGGGCGCTGTACTGCAGACTGCGCGCCAGCTCCGGGTTGCCGAGCAGGTCGACGCCGAGGTTGCTGCCGGCGCCGCGGTAGTTGCTGTCATTGGTGAGCTGGATGAAACCGCGGCCCTGGTAGGTGGCGCCAGTGCCTTCCAGCGCGTTGTAGCGGAACCCGCTCTCGTTGCGCAGGGTCGCGAGGAACGCGGCCTTGCGCGCCGGAGTGGTGATGCCGCCGCGGACCATCTCGGCGTTGAGACTCTCGAGTCCTTCCTGGACGGTGTCCGGGGCACCGATCGTGCCGTAGATGTTGCGCAGGTCCTGGAGGGTGACGCCGTTGGTGGGCACGGTGGCGGGCGAGGTGAGGTCGGCGGCCGAGACGCCGCCCGCCTGCTCGGTCCAGCCGGCCCAGAGGTTGCCTTCCTTCACGGCGAAGGAACCGTTGTCGCGCAGGACTCCCAGCCGGTCTCCGGCGAGCTCGACCTCCTTCACGCCGCCCGCCTGGTTGACCCAGCCCGCGAACAGATCACCTTCCTTGACCGTGGCGTCGCCGTTGGTGAGCACGACACCGATGCGGCTGGGGGTGAGCTCGAAGTCCTTCACGTTGCCGGTCTGCTCGGTCCAGGACGACCACAGGTTGCCGTCCTTCACGACGAGCGAGCCGTCCTCGCGGAGCACACCGATGCGGCTCCCCGCCAGTTCGATGTCCTTGGCACCGTTCATC
>NZ_JYJG01000463.1 GCF_000955955.1 Lentzea aerocolonigenes | reverse complement strand
GCGCAACCTGCGGCACTTCACCTTCCAGTGGTCCGCGTCGGGCAACGTGGTGGTGGGCAACGACTTCGACTCCGACCTGAACCTGCACGGCGGCTGGGAACGCAACAACCTGTTCGAGAACAACAGCGTCAAGGTCTCGTACGGGCACCGCTCCGGCAACTGTCGCGCGAACTGCGGCGAGGAAGGCGGCGGCGGACCCGACGACTCGAACTGGTTCCCGATCTGGTGGGCCGCGGGCAAGAAGGCCGTGAAGTGGTCGGGTGCTTCCGGGCCGCGCAACGTGTTCTTCCGCAACGACATGACGAAGCAGCTGTCCACCGGCGGCGCGTACGAGCCGTTCTACCCCGACAGGCAGCGGATCTACCAGTTCGGCTGGAACGGCACCGCGTACAAGCATCTCGACGTCGGCGGCACGGCCATCGCGGACTGGGCGAAGAACGAGCAGCGCGACTACACCGGCGGTCACGGCGTCGACGTGTCCAAATCGGACTCGGCGAAGTCGCTGTTCCTCAAGAACATTCCGGCTGGTTTCACCGCTGGTGCCACCGGAGCGGGCGGGGCGGGGACCGCGGACTTCTCCACGCAAGTCACGGTCCCCGTGTCCAACGCCGATCAGCTTCGGACCGCTCTGGCCAACGCGAAGCCGGGTGACACGATTTCGTTGGCGGCCGGCACCTACCGCGGCTCGTTCGTCACGCAGAAGGCCGGCACGTCGAGCAACCCGATCACCCTGACCGGCCCGTCGTCCGCGGTGCTGATCAACGACGGTCCGTCCGGCCAGGCGCCCTCGTGCCCGGTGCCGACCGCGGGCTGGGACTCGGGCTACGGCCTGTGGCTGTACAACGCGCCGTACTGGAACATCAAGGGAATCACCGTCGCGGAGTCGAAGAAGGGCATCATCCTCGACAACTCCCACCACGTGACGATCGACGGCGTGACCGTGCGCAGGACCGACGAGGAAGGCGTGCACTTCCGGCGCTCCTCCGCGGACGGCGTGATCAAGAACTCGACGATCACCGACGCCGGCGTCGTCACGAAGGACTACGGCGAGGGCGTCTACATCGGATCCGCGAACTCCAACTGGAAGTGTCACGGCAACTCCGGCGGAGTCGACAGGTCGGACCGCGTGCAGGTGCTGGGCAACAGGATCGGCCCGAACGTCTCCGCGGAGCACATCGACGTCAAGGAAGGCACGCAGAGCGGCCTCATCAGCGGCAACACGTTCAACGGCACCGGGATCAGCGGCGCGAACTCCGGCGACTCGTGGATCGACGTGAAGGGTTTCAACTACCGGATCGAGAACAACACGGGCGCCTTCGCCTCGCCCGGCGTCTTCGCGAACGGCTACGAGACCCACAACCCGAGCACGACGCCCTCGTTCGCCAACGGGTGCGGCAACGTGTGGCGCAACAACAAGTCCGACTTGGGCAACGTCGGCGAGTACGCCGTCTACGTGTCCTCGACGTCCAAGTGCAAGGCCATGCCGAACGTCGTCCACGCCTCGAACACGGTGTCCCGTGCGAAGAAGGGCCTGACGAACGTCCCGGTCACCCCGTAACCACGGGGGTTGCAGGGGTCCCGATCGGTGTACGGCGGCGTCGCCGATCGGGATCCCTGGCTACACACTCGCTTTGAGCGCCCGCACCTCGTCCCGCAGTGCGCGGACCTCCTGCAGCAGCAGGTCGTCGTGCGTCGCGGCACGGGGTGCGGGCACGTGCTGCACTTCCGACTCCATCGCGCTGCACACGACCGCGATGAACAGGTTGAGCATCGTGAACGTGCCGACCATCAGGTAGCAGAGGAAGAAGATCCACGCGAGCGGCTGGTGCACCATCAGGTCGCGCATCACGTCCGACCAGCCGTCGCCGGTGGTGATCTGGAACAGGGTCAGCAGCGTCGGGCCGAGGCCGGCGAACCGCGGGTCGCCGGTGTCGCCGAACAGGTTGCTCGCGATCACGCCGCCGACGTAGAGCAGGAGCGTCAGCAGGCCGGTCAGCGAGATCAGGCCGGGCACCGACTTCACCAGCGCGGTCACCACGCGGCGCATGCTCGGCACCATCGCCACCAGCCGCAGCGCCCGCAGGATCCGCATCGACCGCAGCACGGACAGCGGCCCGGCGGCGGGCAGCAGCGCCACCGCGACGATCACGAAGTCGAAGACGTTCCACGGGTCGCGGAAGAACCGCCAGCCGAACGCGTACAGCCGGGCGGCGAGCTCCGCGACGAAGATCGCGAGCGCCAGGTGGTCGATCGTGCCGAGCAGGTCGCCGTGCTTCTCCACCAGGGCCGGTGAGGTCTCGGCTCCCAGCGTGATCGCGTTGACGACGATCACGCAGATGATCATCCACTGGAACCGCGTGCTCTCGACGACCTCACCGATGCGGGCGCGCAACGTCATGCCTCACAACTCCTTGCCGGGGGGACAAGGGCTCTATCGGCCTTCTCGGCGCCGAGCTGTTCACCCGGTGGTGTTGATCAGCTCCAGGCGGCTCGCGGTGCGCGCGAGGTCGAGAGCCCGAGAATCGTCACTGCAGCCGACGATCTCCTTCAGCGGGTGATCACTCACCAGGGTCAGCCTGATGTCCTTGTCCACCAGCACGTCCACGACGTTCGCGAACCGCTGCCGCGCCTCGCGGTGAACCGTTTCGAGTCTCGGCACGGCGGTGATCACCCAGTCGTCGAACCGTTTCGACCATTCCAGGTAGTCCTGTGTCGACGTCGGTTTCTCGCACAGGTCGCCGAAGTCGAACCAGACCTGGTTGCCGGAGTCGTCCGGCAGCGGCGCCTCGGTGCGGATCCCGCCGGTCTCGAACCGCGACCTCGGACGGCCGCGCAGCAACCGGTAGTCGGGGCCGCCGGTCAGTTCGACGACGTCCATGAGCTCCTTGACCAGCGCGATGCCCGGCAGGAACAGGTCGTGGTACAGCGGGTTCGGCAGCAGCCCGTCCGGCGGGTAGTTGGACGTCGCGACCACCATGGTCCTGCTCGCCCGCAACGCCTCCAGCAGCCTCGTCATCAGCATCGCGTCGCCGATGTCGTGCAGGTGGAACTCGTCGAACGCGAGCACGTCACAACGCCCGATCAGCTCGTCGACGGCCTTCTTCACCGCACCGCGTTCGTGCAGCCTGGCCGAGATGCGTGCGTGCAGCTCCTGGAAGAACGCGTGGAAGTGCACGCGCCGCTTGCGTTTGGCCGGCAGCACCTCGAAGAACGCGTCCGCGAGGAAGCTCTTGCCACGCCCGACCGGCCCGTGCAGGTAGACGCCCCGGCGCCGCTCCCCCAGCTGCTGGAGCTGCCCCATGGCTCGCAGCTGCGCCTCATCGAGCTCGTATCCGCTTTTCACCACGTGTGCACGAAGATCCACCGTTACCCCCGACGGCAGCCTACAAAGATCACCGGCCTGCCTGGTCCAGTGCGGCCTGCAGGGATTCGAGATATCCCTCACTGGTCACGGTCGCGCCGCTCACGGTGTCGATGTCCGCACTCTGCGCGTCGAGGGTCTCCTGCACAAGGATCGGCAACGCGCGCGCGTTGATCTGCTCGTCCTTGCGGTTGCCGTCCGGGTACTGCGGCACGGTGACCGCGGTGATCTTGCCACCGTCGACCGTGATCGCGACCTGCACCGGACCCCAGCGGGTGTCCACGGCAGGTCCGGTCACCGTGCCCGCGGCCGACGCGACTGGCTGGGTTGTCGTCGTGGTCATCGGACCGGACATCGAGGTGCGGTAGCCGAACAGCAGCACCAGTCCGGTGGCGGTGCCGATGAGCCAGATCAGGATTCGCTTCACCAGCTGAACTCCTCGACGTGAACCCGCTCCTCAGGTACACCGGCGGCGATGGAGGCCCAACGCACCGCCTCCGACCAGGGCGCGGGCCCGCAGACGTAGACATCGCGGCCGGCGATGTCCGGCACCAGCTGCCGCAGCGCGGTCACGTCGTCGATCGGCGCCCAGTCGCCCAGCCACGACTTCGGCGACCGGCGGTGGCCGGGCAGCTCGACAACGCGCAGACCGCGTTCGCGGGCCAGCACGTCCAATTCGCGCGCGAACAGCGGACGGTCCCGGAAACGGTGCAGCAGCACGGCTTCACCTGGCTCGTAGTCGAGCTCCTCCGCCAACGCGCGCAACGGCGCCATCCCGACGCCGGCCCCGATCAACGCCACTCCGCGCCGGGTGCGCACCCGTTCGGTCAGCCTGCCGAAGGGTCCCTCGAACAGCACCGGCGTGCCGGGAGCCACCCCGTTCAGGTTCGCCCGCACGGTGATGCGGAGGCTGCGGCCGTCGGGCGCGGCGGACAGCGAGTACGGGTTGCCGCGCGTCCAACCGCTGCGGTTCAGGAACCTCCAGCCGAGGAACTGCCCGGCCCGCACCGGCAGCCGGTCCAGCTCGCGCCCGGCCAGGTAGACCGAGACGACGTCGTGATCCTCCGGCACCACCGAGGTCACCCGCAGCCGATGCCTGGCGTTGCGCCACAACGGCACTCCGACCCGCCACACCAGGATCGCTGTCGCGGCGCTCGCCCAGAGGCTCCACCAGTAGACGGTCGCGGCGGTCGAGGTGAGGAACTCCTGGCCCGTCCACAGCTGATGCGGCAACGCGAGCCCGACCCCGAGGTAGCCGTAGAGGTGCAACAGGTGCCACGACTCGTATCGCAGCTTCGCGCGCGCCGCTCTGATGCTCGTGACGACGGTGAGGATCAGGCACGCGGTGCCGGCCAGCGCGAGAAGCATCGCCGGGTAGTCCGTGACGAGGTCCCAGAACTCCCCCGGCGTCTGCGTCAGGTCACCGGCCGCGTAGCCCCAGGTGATCAACACCAGGTGGGCCAGGACGAGGTTGAACGACGTGAAGCCGGCTTTGCGATGCACCGCGACCAGCCGGTCCTGGCCGAACGCCCGTTCCAGCAGCGGCAGCCGTGCCATCAGCAGCACCTGCACGAGCAGCAGGTCCGAGCCGAGCAGGCCGGTGAGCCTGCCGAGCGAGGTCAGGCCGGTCTCCCACACGCCGAGGTCGGTGATCCCGCCGCCGGCCGCCCACCAGTACGTGACGAGCAGCAGCCCGGCCCACAGCAGTGCGGTCGCCACGCCCCGTGCGCCCGCGTCGAGCGGACGTCTTCGCACGCCCGGCAACGTCGCGGTCACCCCTATGTCCCCTGACCGTTCGACTGCCCGTCCTGCTCACCCGGCGGTGTCCCGAACCTGCCGTCTCCCCTGCCCTGCCTGCCGCCGGGGAACCGGCCGGGCCGCTGGTCGTCCTGACGCACCTGGTTCGCGCCGTTGTCGCTCACCGCGTAGCCGAGGGCGAACCCACCGGCCCCGGTGAGCACCGCGAGGCCGAGCGCCCCGGCGATGATCGGCCCGGTGAGCCGTCGCGCGGGCTTGACGTGCTGGACCGGCGGGGCCGGTGGTGGCTCAGCAGTGGTCGTCGTGCCCGGCTCCCACCGGGATCCGCTGGGGGTCTTCGGGTCGGGTTCCATCAGGCGGCTCCTTCGCTCTCGACCGTCCCATCCTCAGCAGCGAGCCTGAACGCAACAGCAGAGCCAGCTGTGAGCTACCTGAACCGCTTACGATCAGCGGCGTGAGCAATGTCGAGGCCGACCCCGCGGAAGTCACCTGCACCTCGTCACAGCGTGAGTCTCTGCTGGGATCCGTCGAGGTCCTGGAGCCACGGGACGTGCCGCTGGGTGGCCCGCGCGCGATGTCGGTGCGCCGCACGTTGCCGCAGAAGCAGCGTTCGTTCATCGGCGCGTGGTGCTTCTGCGACCACTACGGCCCCGATGAGGTCCGCATGGACGTGGCCCCGCACCCGCACACGGGCCTGCAGACGGTCAGCTGGCTGTTCACCGGCGAGATCGAGCACCGCGACAGCCACGGCGTGCACGCGTTCGTGCGCCCCGGCGAGCTCAACCTGATGACCGGCGGCCGCGGCATCGCCCACTCCGAGGTGTCGACCGCCGCCACGTCCGTCCTCCACGGCGTGCAGCTCTGGCTCGCGCTGCCCGACGCCCACCGCGACGCCCCGCGCGACTTCCAGCACTACGCCCCACCGACCGTTCTTCTCGACCGCGTCTCGATACGGGTGTTCCTCGGTGAACTGGCCGGATCGACCTCTCCTGTGACCACGTTCACACCGCTGCTCGGCGCGGAGATCGTCCTGCCCGCGGGGGCAACGATCTCGCTCGATGTGCGGCCGGAGTTCGAGCACGGCGTCCTGCTCGACACCGGCGACGTGACGTTCCAGGAGACCGCTCTCACGCCCGGCGCGCTGGGCTGCGCGGGCACCGGCCGCAGCACCCTGACCTTGTCTTCCCGAGACGGCGCAAGGGTTGTGCTGCTCGGCGGCGAGCCGTTCGGCGAACAGATCGTGATGTGGTGGAACTTCGTCGGCCGCACCCACGACGAGATCGTCGCGTATCGAGACGACTGGCAGGCCGAGACCGACAGGTTCGGCAGCGTCGAGGGCTACGACGGCGCCCGCCTGCCCGCACCGCCGCTTCCCGGTGGCCGTCTGCGTCCGCGCGGCAACCCGGTGTGACTGTTGTCAAAAGTCATACTTCGGGACCATTGAAAATCACGTTCTGATCGCTTTTCCTGAGCGAGGCATCCACGGAGGTTGCCACGCGTCTAAGGGGGCATGACGAACGTGACACGAGTGGGCGCCGAGTCCGTCTTCGCCTTCATCGCCCCGTCCGGGCGCCCCATGCCCGTCGAGGTCGAGCTCGGTTACCGCGCCGACGACCCGCACGCCGTGACCATGACGTTCCGCATGGGACGCCAGGAGACGGTGTGGCTGGTCAGCCGCGACCTGCTCGCCGACGGTCTCATCACCAAGGCCGGCGCCGGCGACGTGCGCCTCAAGCCGTACAACTCGACGACCGCCGTGCTCGAGCTGTCGTCGGACGTGTCGCACGCGGTCTTCCACGTGCGCTCCTCCGAGCTGCAGGAGTTCCTGAACTCCACTTACGACGTGGTCGCCCCCGGTCACGAGAACGACCACTTCGACTTCGAGGCCGAACTGCGCAAGCTGCTCGACTAACTCACACCGTTGCGGATCGCGGTCGCGTACTGCTGCGCGGTCCCCTGGGCCGAGCACTTCTTCATGTCGTCGTAGAGCCACATGAAGCCGCCGACGATTCCGGCGGAGTTGCGCCACGACCGCATCTTGCTCTGCACGGTCGCGGGCGAGTCACCCGCAGAGCACCCCGACCCGTTCTTGCTCCACAGACCGGGATCCACCTTCATGCCGAGCGCGGAGTTCCACGTGGCCGGGTTGTTGCCGGACCCTCCCGCGTACCCCTGCAGGTAGACGCGGTCGACGATCGAGCCGCCGAGGTTGTTCTTGAGGCTCGCCCAGAACGACTGGTTCGTGTACGGCGCCAGCGTGAACTTCGAGTACCCCAGCCCAACGGCCATCCGCGCGAACGCCGCCGTCGGCCCCACCTGGTAGAACGACTCGTCGTCGTTGTTGATCGCGTCGGCGCCGGTGGCGTTCTTCAGGGCCTGGAAGTTGCGGTAGAGGATGCTCGACGAGCCGGTGCCCTGCGAGCTGATCAGCTTCGAGATGTTCTCCCAGTCCGGCACCGACCAGGCCCCGATCGACACCTCGATCCGGTTGACCGACGTAGGTGCCTGCTTCAACGTCCGCAGCCGCGCGGGCCAGCCGGGATCGCCGACGTAGCGGCCGTTCTGCACGACCGGGATGTCGTTGTAGACGAGGTCGCCGTTGGCGTGGACGTGGAAGCTCCAGAGGATCACGGTGGTGAACCCGGAGGCGCGCAGGGTGTTCATCACGGCCTGGCCGTCGGCGTAGAACGGGCCGCCGCCGTAGATCGCCGAACGAGACGCCTGTTGCGCGGTGGCCGGAGCGCTGAACGCACAGAGTGCGAGCACGACGGCGAGGAGAGCGGGGAGCAGGGGCCGCCTCATCACGAATGTCCCTTCGTCAGGCGGCGGCCTGCTCCCCAACATAGCGAGCCGGTCAGTAGCCGTAAATGAGGTCGTAGGCCAGCTGCGGGTCGAACTTGCCCGCCTCGACGCCCGGCGCCTTGCCGCACTTGCCGTCCGAGTCGCCGGGCACCTTGACCCACAGCAGCATCTCCGCGCCACCACCGGTGCGGGCCGTGGTGCCGAGCTTGCGGCCGCCGGGGTTGCACCACTCGCCGTTGTGCCCGTTGCCGTTGCGGCTGGTGTCGATCACGTACGGCTTGGTGTAGCCGGGCAGGTTGCCGCTGACGTTGTTGCCGTACGTCGTCGAGGCGGCCGTGGTGTGGTAGTTCGAGACGTTGATCGAGAACCCGCGGACGTTGCGCACGCCGGCCGCGTCGAGCCTCGTCGCCATGGTCTGCGCCGGGACCCACTGCGCGTTGCCCGCGTCGAGGTAGGCCCACGTGTTGGGCGCCTTGGCCTTGAGCTGCTCGGTCGCATACTTGATCATCGCCGTGCGCTCGGCGATCTTGGCGTTGTCCATGCAGTTGAAGTCGGCCAGCGAGTCCGGTTCGATCACCACGACCGCGGGACGAGTGCCGATGCCCTCGGCGAACTTGGCGATCCACGCCCGGTAGGCCTCCGGCGTGCCCGCGCCGCCGCCGGAGTGGCCGCCGCACGCGTCCCGGCCTGGGATGTTGTAGGCGACCAGGACGGGCAGCTTGGAGCCGGTCCTGCCGACGTACGCGCTGGTCGCGGACTTGATGTCGCCGCTCCAGGCGCCGAACCAGCGGGCGATCGGCTTGGTCGAGATGTTCGCCTTGATCGCGGGCTGACGGCCGTCGTTCGCGTGGTCGCGCACCCACACCGCGGGGTTGGAGTCGGGGTCGACGTAGAAGCCGTCGGTCAGGCTGATGGGGCTGGCGGCGTGGGCGGCCGGGGCGGCGGCCACGACGGCCAGCAGGGCCAGCGCGAGTGCTCTCATCATGCCCAGCACACTCGCGCGGGGCGCTTAAGGCGCGGTTAGCCGCGGTTGAATCGGCAGGCTGGCGCAGGGGTACCCCCGAGCTGGGATCCCCTCGCATCCCAACCTACTCAGCGGCACCGACAATTCCGGACTGCAGTGGCAGCAGCGGTGCGACGATCCGCGCGAACGGGCCGCTGCGGATCGTTCCACCCACCGGGCCGAGGAACGGCGTCTGCGCGTCCAAGGCGTCGGGCAGGCGAGCGTAGGCAGCCCAGCGTTCGTCCCACGCCTGGATCACGTCGAGGTGCCCGCCGGGGAGGAACCGGGTCAGGTGCACCCCTGCGACCTGCCCGGTGTTCCCCAGCAGCGGGAGCAGGCGAAAGCCGCCTTCCCGCCGCAGCCTCTCGATCAGCTCCGCGCTGTCCATCTCATCTCGCCGCCAACTCCGTGCTCGCCCGGTACGCCTTGACAGCCTGGTCGCGCTCGGATGAGGACCAACCGAGCGGATCGGCGATCAACTCCCCCACCCGCTCAGCCACGGACGCGCCGAAGTCCAGGTGCTCCATGGAGATGCGGGTCCGGCGGGCCAGCACGTCCTCGAGGTCCAAAGCGCCCTCGTGCGTGACCGCGTAGACGAACTCCGCCGCCAGATGGCCTGCGACTTCAGTGGCCAGCGACGGATCCTGCGCGATCAGGGCCAGCACGTCCGACACAGCCGAGCCGTAGCGCCGCAGCAGACGCTCCACTGTGGACGTGGGCAGGCCGGACTCGGCGGCGACTCGAGTCCGGTCCGCCCACAGCTCTTGGTAGCCGACCGCGCCGCACAACGGCAGGCGAGCGGTCAGCGAAGGCGCAACAGCCCGGCCCAGACCGGCAACGGCCGAGTTCACGACGTCCGCGGCCATCACGCGGTAGGTCGTGTACTTGCCGCCGGCGATCACGAAGAAGCCCGGTTCCGGTTGCGCCACAGCGTGTTCGCGCGACAGCTTGGCGGTGTCGCCGGACGCGCCGTCCAGCAACGGGCGCAGACCCGCATAAGTACCAACGACATCGTCGACGGACAGCGGCGACCGCAGCACGGCGTTGACGTGGTCGAGGATGTAGGAGACGTCGTCCGAAGTAGCCGCAACGGCAGCAGGATCGCCGTCATAAGGGGTGTCGGTGGTGCCGATGATCCAGTAGGCACCCCACGGGATCACGAACAGCACCGACTTCTCGGTCTTCGTGATCAACCCGCCGTCGAGCTGGATCTTCGAGCGGTCCACCAGGATGTGCACGCCCTTGGACATGCGCACGTGGAACGGCGGCGTGCCAGGCGAAAGCGAGTTCAGCGAGTCGGTCCACACACCGGTCGCGCTGATCACCCGGCGAGCGCGCACCGAGACAGACCGACCGTCAACCTCGACGACAGCACCGGAAACCCGGCCGCCAGACCGCGTCAAGGACGTCACCCGCGCTCGCGACAACACCGTGGCGCCGTGCTGGGCAGCGGTGCGAACGAGGGTCAGCACCAGGCGCGCGTCGTCCATCTGCGCGTCGTAGTACCGAATCGCACCGGCGAACTTCGACACGTCGAGCGAGGGCCCGACCTGAGCCATCCGGGAACGGGACAGGTGCCGGTGCATCGGCACCGCACCCGCGCCACCCATCGTGTCGTACAGCAGCACACCGGCGCCGACGTAAGCGCGCTCCCACTGCTTCTCCAGCGGGAAGAGGAACGGCACCGGCCGCACCAGGTGCGGTGCGAGCCGGCGCAGCAGCAGGCCGCGTTCCTTCAGAGCTTCCCGGACCAGCTTGAACTCCAGCTGCTCCAGGTACCGCAGCCCGCCGTGGACGAGCTTGCTGGACCGGCTCGACGTGCCCGCCGCCCAGTCGTGTGCTTCGACCAGCGCGACGGAGAGGCCTCTCGACGCGGCGTCAAGAGCAGCGCCCGCGCCGACCACACCACCTCCGACCACGAGCACGTCGAACTCCGTCGAGCCCAACGATTCGACCGCGTCAGCACGCCGAGCCGGATCCAGCCTTGCGAACAACTTCAGCTCCTAAGGAAGAAACCTTCAGCGGACGTCGGAGTCGACCCAGTCGAACGACTTGGTGACTGCCTTCTTCCAGTTGCGGTACTCGCGCTCGCGCTCGTCGGCGTCCAGCTCGGGCGTCCAGCGCTTGTCCTCGGCCCAGTTGGCGCGCAGCTCGTCGAGCGACGACCAGTAGCCGACAGCGAGACCAGCGGCGTACGCGGCACCGAGAGCGGTCGTCTCGGCGACGACCGGACGCACCACCGGCACGTCCAGAACGTCAGCCTGGAACTGCATCAGCAGCTCGTTCTGGACCATGCCGCCGTCGACCTTCAGCTCGGTCAGCGGCACACCGGAGTCGGCGTTCATCGCGTCCAGGACCTCGCGGGTCTGGAACGCCGTCGCCTCCAGCACGGCACGCGCCAGGTGGCCCTTGTTCACGAACCGCGTGAGGCCGACGACCGCACCACGAGCGTCGGCACGCCAGTAAGGCGCGAACAGACCGGAGAACGCGGGCACGAAGTACGCGCCACCGTTGTCCTCGACCGACCTGGCCAGCGTCTCGATCTCCGGCGCCGACGAGATGATGCCGAGGTTGTCGCGCAGCCACTGCACCAGCGAGCCGGTGACCGCGATCGAACCCTCGAGCGCGTAGACCGGAGCCTCGTCGCCGATCTTGTAGCAGACCGTCGTCAGCAGGCCGTTCTTCGACGCGACCTTCTCCGTGCCCGTGTTCAGGAGCATGAAGTTGCCGGTGCCGTAGGTGTTCTTGGCGGTGCCGGGCTCGTAGCAGGCCTGGCCGAACGTCGCCGCCTGCTGGTCGCCGAGGATGCCCGCGATCGGCACACCCTTCAGCACTCCGCCGGGGCCGCCGTTGCCGTAGACCTCCGAGGAGGAACGGATCTCCGGCAGCATGGACACCGGAATGCCCATCTCGCCGGCGATCTCGGTGTCCCACTGCAGCGTGTCGAGGTCCATCAGCATGGTCCGCGACGCGTTGGTGACGTCAGTGGCGTGCACACCGCCGTTGGGGCCGCCGGTGAGGTTCCACAGCGTCCACGTGTCGGTGTTGCCGAACAGGAGGTCGCCCGCCTCGGCACGCTCACGGGCGCCCTCGACGTTGTCCAGGATCCAGCGGATCTTGGGGCCGGAGAAGTAGGTCGCCAGCGGCAGGCCGACCTTCGCCTTGTAGCGCTCCGCACCGCCGCCGAGAGCACCGAGCTCCTCGACGATGGCCTGCGTGCGGGTGTCCTGCCAGACGATCGCGTTGTAGACGGGCTCGCCGGTGTTCTTGTCCCACACCACCGCGGTCTCGCGCTGGTTGGTGATGCCGACGGCGGCGAGGTCACCGGTGTTCAGGTCGGCGGCGGCGAGCGCCTGGCCGATCACGAACCGGGTGTTCTCGGAGATCTCCACCGGGTTGTGCTCGACCCAGCCGGCCCGCGGGAAGATCTGCTCGTGCTCCTTCTGGCCCACGGCGACGATGGAGCCGCTGTGGTCGAAGATGATCGCCCTGGTGCTGGTCGTGCCCTGGTCGACGGCGAGAACGTACTGCGTCATCGAAGTTTGTCCTTTCAGGATGGTCAGAACACGAGCGAGGCGACGACACCGGCGATGGCACCGCCGACGATCGGGCCCACCACCGGCACCCAGGAGTAACCCCAGTCGGAGTCCTTCTTGCCGATGGCCTCACCGTCGGTGCCCTTGTAGGAGAGCGGCAGCAGGGCGTGCGCGATGCGCGGGCCGAGGTCGCGAGCCGGGTTGATCGCGTAGCCGGTGGGGCCACCGAGCGACGCACCGATACCGACGACCAGCAGGGCGGCGGCCAGCGGGCCGATCTGGGTCGGGGTCTTGCCGAACGCGAGGATCACGAAGACCAGGACGAACGTGCCGATGACCTCGCACACCAGGTTCCAGGTGTAGCTGCGGATCGCCGGACCGGTGGAGAACACCGCGAGCTTGAGGCCCTCGTCGGGCGTCTCGTCGAAGTGCGGCTTGTACGCGAGCCACGCCAGCACGGCACCGAGGAACGCACCGATCAGCTCACCGGCGAAGTACACGACCGTCGAGCCGAAGCCGACGGGAACACCAGGGGCGTACTCGGCCGCACCGCTGGTCAGAATGCCGACGGTGACCGCCGGGTTGAGGTGCGCACCCGACTTGTAGGCGACGTACACACCGGCGAAGACACCGAGGCCCCAGCCGAAGTTGATCAACAGCCAGCCGCCGTCGAATCCCTTCGACTTGGCGAGCAGCACGTTGGCCACCACACCCGCACCCAGCAACAGCAGGACGCCCGTACCGAGCACCTCGCTGAGGAACACTGACCCGAGACCCACGCTGGCCTCCATTCATCTTTGAACGGCTGATCACCCGGCGGTGATGATTGCCGGGAACGTAATGACCCACGTCACGCCTGCTCAACGGGCACGTTTCGACAATGTCGACAGCCAGGGCCGGCCAAGGTGTGACCAATCGGTCACTCTGCGCTAAAACCCCGGTTTTCCAGGGGTTTTGCGACGACGCTCCAGGTCACGCCGCACGCGGAGCTGTTCGACATTGCCGACACGGGTCGTCTCAATTACGTTTGCCGCCGTGCCGGGACCCATCCAGTCGATAGAACGCGCCGCAGCCGTGCTGCGGCTGCTCGCGCGTGGCTCCGGCCATCACGGTCTCACGGAGATAGCCGACTCGCTCGGTCTCGCCCGCGGCACCGCGCACGGGATTCTCCGCACCCTGCAACGGGTCGAGTTCGTCGAACAGGACCAGGCGACGGGCCGCTACCGGCTCGGTGCGGCCCTGCTGCACCTGGGCACGTCCTACCTGGACGCGAACGAGCTGCGTTCCCGATCGATCAACTGGGCCGACACGCTGGCCGCGCGGTCCGGCCAGGAGGTGCGGATCGGCATGCACCACGACGGCGCCGTGCTCGTCGTGCACCACGTTTTCCGGCCGGATGACTCCGTGCAGACGCTCGGCATCGGTGCGATGCTTCCCTTGCACGCGACGGCACTGGGCAAAGTGCTGCTCGCCTACGACCCGGACCTGTCGGCGGCCGCACGCCGGCGGGAGCTGACGTCGTTGACGCGCAGGACGATCACGCGCACCCAGGCGCTGGAACGGGTGCTGACCGAGGTGCGCGCGCAGGGCTGGGCGGGTGAGGCCGAGGAGTACATGCCGGGTGAGGCGAGCATCGCCGCGCCCATCCGGATTCCCGGTGGCCTGGTCGTCGGCGCGATCGGCATCTCCGGCCCGGTCGACCGGCTGTGCGACTCCGCCGGACGGCCGCGCGCGACGCTGGTCCGCCAGGTCTCCCAAGCTGCTGAGTCCGTAACCACGTCCCTGGTCGACGAGAACTGAAAGGCGCGCCGTGCAACGGTTTGTGATGGCGATCGACCAGGGGACGACGTCGACGCGCTGCATCGTGTTCGACCAGAACGCCCGGCTGGTCGCGGTCGCGCAGCGCGAACACCGGCAGTACCACCCGCGGCCCGGCTGGGTCGAGCAGGACGCCGTGGAGATCTGGCGCAACGTCGACCGGATCATGCCGCAGGCGTTGCGGCAGGCCGGGATCACGGCCGAGCAGGTCGTCGCCATGGGCATCACGAACCAGCGCGAGACGTTCGTGCTGTGGGACCGGCACACCGGCGTTCCGGTCGGGCGGGCAATTGTCTGGGAGGACATCCGGACCGAGGAGCTCGTTGCCCAGCTTGAGAAACAGCCCGGCATCGAGGAGGTCCGCGAACGCTGCGGCCTGCCGTTGGCGACCTACTTCTCGGCACCGTCGTTGCGGTGGATGCTCGACAACGTGGCCGGGTTGCGCGCTCGCGCGGAGCGTGGCGACGTGCTGTTCGGCACGATGGACACCTGGCTGATCTGGAACCTCACCGGCGGTGTCAACGGCGGCCTGCACGTCACGGACGTCACCAACGCGTCGCGGACCATGCTGATGAACCTCTCGACGCGGCAATGGGATCCGATGCTGCTGGACTTCTTCGGGGTGCCCGCGGCGATGCTGCCGGAGATCCGGCCCTCTTCGGAGATCAGCGGCACGACCACGCGCGTGGTGCCGGGCATCTCGATCACCGCGGCTTTGGGCGACCAGCACGCGGCGTTGTTCGGGCAGACGTGCTTCGAGAAGGGGTCGATCAAGGGCACGTACGGCACCGGCGGCTTCCTGCTGATGAACACCGGCAACGAGCTGGTGCGGTCGAAGCACGGGTTGCTGACGACGATCGGCTACCAGATCGGCGCGGAACCCACGTACGCGCTGGAAGGCTCGATCGCCGTGGCCGGGTCCCTGGTGCAGTGGTTCCGCGACAACCTCGGGCTGATCCACTCCGCGCCGGAGATCGAGACGCTGGCGCGCACGGTGGAGAACAACGGCGGCTGCTACATCGTGCCAGCGTTCTCCGGGCTGTTCGCGCCGCACTGGCTCGCGCAGGCACGCGGGCTCGTCGTGGGGCTGACCTCGTACATCAACAAGGGGCACCTGGCGCGGGCGGTGCTGGAGGCGACCGGCTGGCAGACGCGGGAGGTCGTCGACGCGATGAACGCCGACCTCGGGGCGCCCACGCCTGTTTTGAAGGTGGACGGCGGGATGACCGCCGACCACCTGTTGATGCAGTTCATCGCGGATGTGCTGGACATCCCGGTGATGCGGCCGCTCGTTGCCGAGACCGTGTCACTGGGTGCCGCCTACGCCGCCGGGCTCGCCGCCGGATATTGGCCGGACCTGGAGGGGCTGCGCCGCAACTGGCATCTGGCCGCGCGGTGGAACCCGGTGATGGACCCCCAGCACCGCGAGGACGAGTACGCGAACTGGAAGCGCGCCGTAGAACTCACGTTCGCCTGGGCCCGCTCCACTCCGTCCACATAGGTCTTCTGGCGTCTGCAAGTACCACCAACT
>NZ_JYJG01000462.1 GCF_000955955.1 Lentzea aerocolonigenes | reverse complement strand
GGGGCTTGGCTTCGAGTCTCTTGCGAGACCCTCGCGTCAGCCTGCGCTGCGTCACCGTGGCAGGTGCTTGACGCCATTCGCCAACGTGCTCGTCCAGCCAACCCACGGCACGTGCTCGGCGACCTCCGACTCCGTCACCCGCCAGCGAGCCCGTGGCGGGTGCGCTGCCGGACCTCGTGCCTTGCGGCCACGCGAGCGGGCCCGGAACGCCGCGTGGGCCGCGCTCCCGGAGGAACGCGGCCCACGTGGGGTGGTGCGCGGGGTGGCGTCAGCGGCGCTTGCGCTGGTTCTTCGCCTCCTGGCGGGCGGCTTCGCGGCGCTCCTTGCGGGTGCCGCTGCCCTGGCCGGCTTCGGACGAGTCGGCGTGCTGTTCCACACCGCCGTCTTCTGCCGGGCCGCTGTAGCTCAGGTGCTGCTGGCCCGGGCCGCCGAGGCCCTTGCCGCGGAGAGCGGGCGGGATGGCGTTGCCGCTCGAGAGCTGGGCCATGGCGGGGCCAGCCGGGGCCTGGGCCTGCTGCTGCGCCTGTTGCTGGGCGGCTGCTGCGGCACGGGCTCGGGCGCGGGCGCCGCCGCCGTTGCCGGAGACCTGCGGGAGCGCCTGCGGTGCTGCGGCCAGGGCCACCGGGATCTCGGGCTCGGCCGGTTCGGGCTCGGCTGCCTCGACCTGGAGGTTGAAGAGGAAGCCGACCGTTTCCTCCTTCAGGGCGTCGAGCATCGCGTTGAACATCTCGAAGCCCTCGCGCTGGTACTCGATGAGGGGGTCGCGCTGCGCCATGGCGCGCAGGCCGATGCCCTCCTTCAAGTAGTCCATTTCGTACAGGTGCTCGCGCCACTTGCGGTCCAGGACGGACAGCAGGACGCGGCGCTCCAGCTCGCGGGTGGCGCCTTCGCCGACGCGGCCGTCGATGTCGGCCTCGCGGTCGCGGTAGGCCTGCAGAGCGTCCTCGACGAGGACCTCGCGCAGGTACTCCCTGGTGATGTCCTCATCGGACTCGAGAAGCTCGTTGGCGTCCAGCTTGACCGGGTACAGGGTCTTGAGAGCGGTCCACAGCTTCTCGAAGTCCCAGTCCTCGGCGTAGCCGTCGGCCGTGGCGCCGTTGACGTACTCCTCGACGACGCTGACGATCATGTGCTCGACCTGTTCGCGCAGGTCTTCACCGGCGAGAACGCGGTGGCGCTCGGCGTAGATCACCGTGCGCTGGCGGTTCATGACCTCGTCGTACTTGAGGACGTTCTTGCGGATCTCGAAGTTCTGCTGCTCGACCTGGGTCTGCGCGCTGCGGATGGCACGGGTGACCATCTTGTGCTCGATCGGCACGTCGTCCGGCACGTTCAGGCGCGTCATGACCATCTCGACCATGGACGCGTTGAAGCGGCGCATCAGCTCGTCCTGCAGCGACAGGTAGAAGCGCGACTCACCGGGGTCGCCCTGACGACCGGTGCGGCCGCGGAGCTGGTTGTCGATGCGGCGCGACTCGTGGCGCTCGGTGCCCAGCACGTAGAGGCCGCCGGCCGCGCGGACCTCGTCGGCCTCGGCCTTGCCGGCGATCGTCAGCTCCTCGACGACCTTGGCCCACTCGGCCTCGTACTCCTCCGGCGTCTCCACCGGGTCGAGGCCGCGCTCGCGCAGCTCGTGGTCGGCGATGATGTCCGGGTTGCCGCCCAGCACGATGTCGGTGCCGCGGCCGGCCATGTTCGTCGCGACGGTGACGGCGCCCTTGCGGCCCGCCTTCGCGATGATCAGAGCCTCGCGGTCGTGGTGCTTCGCGTTCAGGACCTCGTGCGGGATTCCCCTGCGCACCAACAGCTTCGACAGGTACTCGGAGCGCTCGACGCTCGTGGTGCCGATCAGGACCGGCTGGCCCTTCTCGTGCTTCTCGACGATGTCGTCGGCCACCGCGTCGAACTTGGCCTCCTCGCTCTTGTAGACGAGGTCGGGCTGGTCGGTGCGCTGCGGCGGGCGGTTCGTCGGGATCGGGACGACGCCCAGCTTGTAGGTCTGGTGGAACTCGGCCGCCTCGGTCTCGGCGGTACCGGTCATGCCGCCGAGCTTCTCGTAGAGGCGGAAGTAGTTCTGCAGCGTGATCGTGGCGAGAGTCTGGTTCTCCGCCTTGATCTCCACGCCCTCCTTGGCCTCGATGGCCTGGTGCATGCCCTCGTTGTAGCGGCGGCCGGCGAGCACGCGACCGGTGAACTCGTCGACGATCATGACTTCACCGTTGCGGAGGATGTAGTCCTTGTCGCGGTTGTAGAGCTCCTTCGCCTTGAGGGCGTTGTTCAGGTAGCCCACCAACGGCGTGTTGGCCGCCTCGTACAGGTTGTCGATGCCGAGCTGGTCCTCGATGAACTCCACACCGAGCTCGGTGACGGCGACCGTGCGCTTCTTCTCGTCGTACTGGTAGTGGTACGACTTCGACTTCTCCTCGATGACCTCGATGCGGTCCTTCTGGGAGAGCTGCGTGACGTCGATGCCGCGCATGCGCGGGGCCAGGCGCGCGAACTCCGTGTACCAGCGAGCCGACTGCTCGGCCGGGCCGGAGATGATCAGCGGCGTGCGGGCCTCGTCGATCAGGATCGAGTCGACCTCGTCGACGATCGCGAAGTAGTGGCCGCGCTGCACGCACTCGTCCAGGCTCCACGCCATGTTGTCGCGCAGGTAGTCGAAGCCGAACTCGTTGTTCGTGCCGTAGGTGATGTCCGAGTTGTACGCGACGCGCCGCTGCTCCGGAGTCATCTCGGAGAGGATCGCGCCGACCGTCATGCCCAGGAAGCGGTGGACGCGGCCCATCCAGTCCGCGTCGCGCTTGGCCAGGTAGTCGTTCGTCGTGATGACGTGCACGCCGTTGCCCGCGATGGCGTTGAGGTAGACCGGCATGACCGAGGTCAGGGTCTTGCCCTCACCGGTGCGCATCTCGGCGATCTGCCCGAGGTGCAGCGCCGCGCCACCCATGAGCTGAACGTCGTAGGGGCGCTGGCCCAGCGTGCGCTTCGCGGCCTCGCGGGCCACGGCGAACGCCTCGGGCAGCAGCTCGTCCAGCGACTCGCCCCCGGCGTAGCGCTTGCGGAACTCCTCGGTTTTGGCGCGCAACTCGGCGTCGCTGAGGTCGACCACGTCATCTTCGAGGCCGTTGATGGCGTGTGCGATGTTGCGGAGGCGCTTGAGCATCTTGCCCTCGCCGGAGCGGAGCAGTCGGGACAGCACCATCTGGATAGACCTCATCACCTGTATCGCGGCGCGCCCACGTCGGACGCCTTTCCCCTGCCCATCGTAGGCAAGTCGCCAAGGTGTGTGCACAGACACAGGCGGATTGGCCCCCGTGACCTGGTATGCGCAGGTCAGATGCGTCCGCAAGGTGTGCCGCCACCTCGAGCTACTGCTGTTCTGAACGCATGAGGCCCGCGTAAAGGTTCCTGGTCGGGCGAGATTCACCTTGACGGTGAACGACCGAGTGCCGAACGGCGGTAGACGCACGCCGCCGCCCCGCACACGAGGGGTGCAGGGCGGCGGCGGTCGAAGGTGTGGTTACCGGTGTCAGGCGAGCCTGATCACGCCGTAGTCGAATCCCTTCCGGCGATAGACGACGCTCGGGCGCCCGCTGTCGGTGTCGGCGAACAGGTAGAAGTCGTGTCCGACCAGTTCCATCTCGTAGAGGGCCTGGTCGACGGTCATCGGTTTGGCGGCGTGCTCCTTTTCGCGTACGACGCGTCCGGGCAACTTGTCGTCGAGGCCGTCGTCCCACCGCTGCGCGGGCACTTCCGCCATGCCCTCGTAGTCGGCCTCGGGTGCGTCGAGCACCGCGGTCTTCGCGCGGCGCGACGTCATTGCTTCGCCAGCGGCGGAGGAGTCCCCCAGCCCGCTTGTCGCTTCGGCCACCGAGATCGGGGCCCGCGCCCCGTGGTGGACTCGCCTGCGGTCGTGCGACCGACGCAGGCGGTTCTCGAGCTTCGCGACCGCAGAATCGAGCGCGGCGTAGAAGTCACCCGCGCAGGCTTCGGAACGGATGACTGGTCCCCGTCCCTTGCCGGTGATTTCGACCCGCTGGCAGTTCTTCGACTGTCGGCGGTTCGGCTCGTGGAAAAGCTCCACGTCGAAGCGGATGACCTTGCGGTCGTAGCGCTCAAGCCGGGCCAGCTTTTCGGCGACGTGCACCCTGTAGTGATCGGGCACCTCGACGTTGCGGCCCTTAACGACGATGTCCATACACGACCTCCCTCGCTTTGCTGCGAGCTTTGGCTGGACTGAATTCAGAGCGCCGTGGCGATCTTGGATCGCTCTTGTGTCGCAGAGGGTCGTCTCCCTCAGCTCTCACGGCGCCAGGGTCATGGGCTGTTCGCCTCCTCCCCGCGGGCCGGGAACGCTGATAGCGGTGCACGTTAGCTTGGGATTCACCGTCGCGTAAGCCCCCTTGCCGGGGGAACGACCAGTTTTTTTGGTGACTACGCAGCGCGACGACAGCGCGTTGCGAGTCGTGTCCCGAGCGTGCCACGAACCCAGCCCACCGGCATCTCGCTCACCCGTCCGGCGCAGCCCCGAACCGGCACTCGACGGCAGTCTCGCTGCGTCGAACGGGTCCAGGTGCGGCCTCATACCCAGCCAACGGGCGACCCGCGCGTCATGTTCCCGAAACCTCGAAGAGATCGATTCCGAAGCGCTCAGCGGGCGTTGCGAGCACTTCTTCCAACAGAACTGATCGGTATCGATGGCCGATCACAGGGCAGTCACGCCTGGCTGAACGGGGGATTTCGCCCAATGGCGGACAACGGCGTTGATCTCCGCTGCGACCGGACATCGTGGCATTCCAAGGAATAACCGCTGGTCAGCTCTACATGTGAATAGTCGTTAACAAGGACCTCACGGTCTGGCCTCACGCTCGGACCCCTCCGCACTGACGGCTCGAGTGCTCATGCGGCTGGGTTCCCCAGCACCGAGACGTCCAACCTGCGGACGCCTCAGTTCTGAAACATCCGCTCAACAGTCGTTGGGACAAACGGGTCGAAACGAGTTACCGGATCTTGGTGCGTCGTCACAGAACCCGCGACGAACTGGGCCGATGCGTCCTACCTGGACCCAACGGTGATCCACAACGAAACATGAACTTCACCCTTGTGGGCGGTGCCGAAAGTCCCCTGCGCGCCACCGGAAGCAGGACCGCGATTTTTTGTCAGACCCCGTCGCCATGCTTGTCCCATGACCGCACTCGACCTGCTGCTGCCGTCCAGCTGCGCCGGCTGCGACCGCCCCGGCACCGCCTGCTGCGCCACGTGCCTCGACGCTTTCGGGCCGCCAGAGCGAATCCACGTGCCCGGTGTCGGGCCTCCTGTGTGGGCGCTGGCCGCCTATCACGGCCCCGCAAGGGAACTCGTGCTCGCCTTCAAGGAACGGGGCGCACGGGCGCTTGTGGCCTGGTTCGGCGCCATCGTGGCCGCAGCTCTCACAACGGTGGGCCCGCGCCCGTGGACGCTCATCCCTGCCCCGTCACGAAGAAGTGCCGCGCGCGAGAGGGGCGGCGACCACATGGTGAGAATCGCTCGGGCTGTGGAGATCGCCGAGGTGGCTCAGGTCCTGAGTCTCGCGCCGGGTGTGCGGGATTCGGTCGGGCTCGGGGTCGAGGAACGGCGGCGGAATCTCGCTGGGCGTGTTTCGGTCCACGGCAGACCGCCGCCGGGTACGACGGTCCTCATCGACGACGTGATCACGACGGGTGCGACGGCCTCGGCGTGTGTCAGGGCTTTACGCGGAGCTGGAGTGCGCACCCACGCCGTGCTCGCCTTGACCTCGGCGCGCCCCGCTCAGCCCGGGTAGAAGACCAGCGCGCCCGCCGGCACCCGCAGAGAGCTCGACTTCCACACGTCCGTGATGTCCGACGCCGACCACAGCCCCGACGGGTCGATCACCTGCACCTGACGGGCCGGCGCCGCTGCCACCGAACTCACCGGCACGTTCAGGTTCGACTGGCTGTAGCGCTCCAGCTTGAAGCCGTCCGTGTTGACCTTCGTGACCGGCAGCGTGGGCAGAGAGGAGGAGACGACCAGCACGTCCTGGGAGAGCCAGTCGATCGACTGCACGGCCGAGCCCAGCGTGGACTGCTGGAGCTGGCGAGGGGTTCGCAGTGCCACGTCCTGGTCGTTGCGGACCACGGACGCGAGGTACAGCTTGCCGCCGATCACCAGGGCCGCGCGGGTGCCGTCGCGCGACAACCTCAAATCACTGATCGGGCCGAACTGGGCCAGCTCGGTGATGTTCACGGCCGCAGCGGTCCAGCTGCCGTTGTTGGAACGGGTCACGCGGGCGACGGAGGTGCCGTTGACCACGGTCCAGACCTCGGAACCGGGTTCCTTGGGACCGCTCGACAACAGCCAGGTGGGCCGTGAAAGCGAGTTCGCCTTGACGTCCACGTCGGACAGCTCCTGTTCCAGCTCTCCCACGCGCAACCGCATCGAGCCACCGGAGCGGGAGACCACGGCCAGCCGCGAGCCGTCCAGCGACTGCGCCGCCGACACCGCGCCGTACTCGCCGCTGCCCGCCCGGCCCTTGATCGGGTTGCCGTCGGCCAGCGACCTGATCGCCCCGTCCGCCACGAGCATGCCCTGGAGGTTCGCATTCAACGCCAGCAACGATTCGCCCGCGGTCGCGGACACGTCGGACGGCCGGTAGTCCCGCTGGTCCGGCAGGATCTGCTGACCGTCGACGAGCACGCGCACTCGCGACGTGGTGACGCCGGAGAGCGATTTCACGACCTGCGCGACGATCTGCTTGTTCTTCTCGGGCGTCAGGTCCTTGCCCACCTTGGTGAGGTTGACCTCCAGCGCCCCGTCGTCGGCTTCCTTCGTCTCCGAGAACGTGTCCGCGTCCGAGGGGATCGCGCTCTTCAACGTGTCGCGCACGGTGTCGGCCGGGCCCTTGATCAGCAGCTCGGTGACACGTGTGGGAATGCTGATGGCCGGCGGGACGACGACGTACCGCGGATCCGGCACCAGCACGGTGAACTCGGGGTTGAAGAAGTACAGAGTCACGCGGCGGTAGTTGTTGTTGAAGATGTTCAGCGGCAGGAAGACGGCAGACGGCGCTTCCGAGATGCGCCACTGGTTGTCGCTGTTGCGCTCCACCTTCAACGGCTCGCGGAGGCGCCGCTCGCGGAGGTCGCCGAGCTCCGTCACGAACGCGTTGTCGCCGCCCAGCCGGCCGACGCGCTTTCCCTGCAGCAGCACGATCTGCGTCTTGTCGGCAGGCGCCTGCGAGATCGGCACCGTCGAGAACGCCGACTCGATGATCACCGGGTTCTTGGTGACGGTCCAGTTCTTGCTGGCTTCCGGCGTCAGGTAGGCGCGGGCGGCCGCGTAGTCGCCGTCCGGGTTCGACGTCGCGTCGACGAAGTCGCGCACGAGCTGGAACGGGTCGATACCCTGCTTCGGTTCCGGCGCGGAAACCGTGTTGGTGGCCTTGTTGTCCTTGGGCCCGATCGGCTTCGGCTGGGTGTTCGTCGGGATCGCCGCGCACCCCGTGATGGTGACGAGGACGAGCACCAGCAACGCCAGCCGTTTCACCGCACTTCCTCCGAAACCTCAGCCGCGGGCGTTCCGTCCACCGGCTCCGCGGGCTGCCAGGTGATCTCGGCCTCGGTCAGCTCGACCTCTTCCGGTTCCTCCGCCACGGCCGGTTCCTCCACCACCGCAATGGGTTCCAGCGCGATCGCGGGCGCGAGGGGCAACGGGCTGTGGCGCACTTCCTCGCCGTGCCTGCGCGGCAGCGTCAGCCGGAACACGGCGCCGTGGCCGGGTTCGCCCCACGCCTCGAGCCAGCCGCCGTGCAGCCGCGCGTCCTCCAGCGAGATCGACAGGCCCAGACCGGTACCGCCGGTGCGGCGGTTGCGCGACGGGTCGGCGCGCCAGAACCGGCTGAACACCAGCTCGGCCTCGCCCTGCCGGAGCCCGACTCCGTGGTCCCGCACGGTGATCGCGACGGCATCGTCGTTGCCGCGCATGGTGAGCTCGACCGGCTGGCCTTCGCCGTGGTCGATGGCGTTGGCGAGCAGGTTGCGCAGAATTCGTTCCACCCGACGGGAATCCAGCTCGGCCACCAGCTCCGAGTCCGGCAGGTCCAGCACCACCGGCGAACCTGCGCTCGTCGAGATCGCACGCACCGAGTCGTGCGCACGGCGCGCCAGCACGCGGATGTCCACCTGTTCGGCGGTCAGCTCCTCGACACCGGCGTCCAGGCGCGAAATCTCCAGCAGGTCGCCCAGCAGCGACTCGAAGCGGTCCAGCTCGTCGACCAGCAGCTCGGTGGACCGGGCGAGCCCGGCGGGGAACTGTTCGCGCGAGGCGTGCAGGACGTCCGCGGCCATGCGCACGGTCGTCAACGGCGTGCGCAGCTCGTGCGAGACGTCCGAGGTGAAGCGGCGCTGCAGCTGGCCGAACTCCTCCAGCTGCTTGAACTGGGCCTGGATCGACTCGGCCATCTCGTTGAACGACTCGGCGAGCCGCGCCACGTCGTCCTCACCGACGACGTGCATGCGTTCGTGCAAAGTGCCGTCCGCGAACCGTTCCGCGACCTCGGCGGCCTGCCGGACGGGCCGGACCACCTGGCGCGTCACGAGGTTCGCGATCAGAGCCAGCAGGATCAGCAGCACGATGCCACCGACGGCCAAAGTCGACTGGACGACCTCGGCGGTCCGCTGCTCGGCGGTCAGCGGGAAGATCAGGTACAGCTGCATCGAGCGCGCGGTCGTGCTCATCGGCAGGCCCACGACGAACAAGGTGGTCGCCTTGCCACCGCGCTGCACGGTGTGGATCTGGGTGGCCTCTCCGCCGTTCTCGACCATGTCCCGAAGACCACGAGGAACGTCGTCCAGCGGCCCGACGGCCGGCACGCGGCCGGCGCTGTTCGCACCCTGCCCGTCGGCGAGCACGGGCTCGAACGCGCCGGCACCCGCCGTCGTGGCGTCCGTGCCGGCGCCACCGACGGCGAGCTTGTTGATGGCGCTCTGGAAACGCGTCTGCACGCTGTCCGGACCGGGGTTCAGACCGACCAGATCGGACTGGATCAGTGCCCGCGAGGCCATCGCCTGGCGCACCGCTGCCTCGTCCTTGGTGTTCAGCAGCTGGTTGGTGATCTGCATCTGCAGGACCATGCCCAGCACGAACACCACGGCCGACGACAACGCGAGCGTGGACACCACAACGCGCAACTGCAGCGAACGACGCCACAGATCACCAAACGCGGCCCATCGCTTCCGCGCTTCCCCGACGAGGAGCTGCGCCTTCGCGACGACCGGCCGAACGAACTTCATACGCCACCTGTCACGGAGGGCCGGCCTTGTACCCGACGCCGCGAACAGTCAACACCACCTCGGGGTGCTCCGGGTCCCGTTCGACCTTGGAGCGCAGCCGCTGCACGTGGACGTTCACCAGGCGCGTGTCGGCGGCGTGGCGGTAGCCCCACACCTGCTCGAGCAGCACCTCGCGGGTGAACACCTGGCGCGGCTTGCGAGCCAGCGCGACGAGGAGGTCGAACTCCAGCGGCGTGAGCTGGATCGGCCTGCCCTCGCGCAGCACCTCGTGGCCGGGGACGTCGATCGTGAGGTCGCCGATCTGCAGCACCTCGGACGGCTCGGCCTCGGTCCGCCGGAGACGCGCCCGGATGCGGGCGACCAGCTCCTTCGGCTTGAACGGCTTCACCACGTAGTCGTCCGCGCCGGACTCGAGGCCCAGCACCACGTCGACCGTGTCGCTCTTCGCGGTGAGCATCACGATCGGCACGCCCGACTCGGACCTGATCGCCTTGCAGACGTCGATGCCGTTCATTCCCGGCAGCATCAGGTCGAGCAGCACGAGGTCGGGCTTGAGCTCGCGCAGCGCGGGCAGGGCACGGGCACCGTCGGCGACCACCGCGGTGTCGAAGCCCTCCCCGCGCAACACGATCGTCAGCATCTCCGCCAGGGCGGGGTCGTCATCGACGACGAGCACGCGTGCCTTCATACCCAATATCGTCGCACTGCCGGTCGCGCGCTCGCGCACCGCCCACGCTCCGTTGCCGCTGGTGGCGATGTGCGCTCGTTCGGTAACCGGCCGGAACTGTCGTTCCACGTACCCCACCTCGCCCCGATTTGGCCTGCTCGTCGCCGGAATATCCGCGCGACGTTCACCTTTTGTTACGGCGTGTTGACGCCACGCGGGGCGCTTTCGTTTGGCAGGAGCGCACGAAAGGGCCCCGCGTGCCGGTCAGACCGTGTGGATCGCCGAGGCCAGCCAGATGCGCGCATCACCCACCTTCCGCGGGTCGGTGATCGCCGGCACCGCGCGGTCGTGCTGCGCGGCCAGGTCAACTTGATGAGTGACGGTGGCGTGCCAGCCGTGGCCCGCGAGCCACTCGACCGGGTCCTCCACGTCGGACTGCCAGCGGGCGTCCAGCGTGTCGAACCGGTCGTGGACGGGCCTCATCTGCGGCAACTCGCGGAACTCGCGGTTGACGTGTTCGAGCGCGAGCGTGCTGCCCCGAGTGGACAGCGCGCTCACCCAGTACAGGATCCGGTCACCCGCGTCCGGGGGCAGGAACATGAAGAGGCCCTCCAGCAACCACGCCGTGGGCCTCTTCGGGTCGAACCCCGCCTGGATCAGCGCTGTCGGCCAGTCCTCGCGGAGGTCGCAGGGGACGACCACCCGTTCGCAGTGGGGCCGGGCCTGCAGGTCGTGCAGAGCGTCCTCCTTGAACTCGACCATGTCGGGCAAGTCGAGCTCGAAGAGTGTTGTGCCCGGCGGCCACTGCAGCCGGAACGCTCTGGTGTCGAGGCCCGCCGCCATGATCACTACCTGCGGCTGGGCCGAGCTGAGGAGCTGGTCGTCGAAATACCGGGTGCGCAGGACGAAGTGATCTCCCGCGAGGGTCCGGACGCCGTTCAGGTCGTTCGCGGAGCCGGCGGCCTCCACGAGTCCTGCGGCCAGTGGGTCGGTGAAGAGGCGGCGGAGATGACGTTGCTCATTGGCGCGGGCGGCAGCGATCAGAACAGCCGTACGGGCGACTCCGACCGGGGGGCGCTGCAGAACACGCTTCAAATTGTGATCTCCTATACACTCACAGTGACGTACCGGATCCACGATCGTGTCAATCGGTACGCACGTGAGCGACCACTCAAGGAGTGAAGAGTGGTTCCAGAAGCGAATGAAACTTCACGTTTGACCGCCCGTCGACCACTTGCCACGGGGCCAGCCAGTTGATCTTCGCCAATCCGTCGTAAACGACACCGCACCTGGCCTGCAGCCCGCCATCGGATTCGTAAATGTCGCGGGCCCTTGAGTCGTCGTCCTGCTCACGTTTCGCGGCACGTTCGGCCGCGACCTCTACCGGCACGCGGAGCAGCAGGTGCAGATCGGGAACGGGCAGGCCGAACCGGTCGATCTCGAGCGCGCGCACCCACTCGACGAACTCGCCGTTCTCGTCCTGGTGCAGCCGCGCGGCGTTGTAGGCGGCGTTGGAAGCCACGTAGCGGTCGAGCAGCACGACGTCGTGCTCTTCGAGGTCCTTGCGGATCTGGTCAGCCGCGCCGCGCCGGTCCAGCGCGTACAGCACGGCCATGCCGTAGACCGAGTCGCTGAGGTCGCCGACCTTGCCGTAGAGGGCGTCGCGGACCAGGTCAGCGTGCACGCTCTGGCCGTAGCGCGGGAACGCGTGGCTGGTCACGGACCTGCCCTGGGCGTGCAGCGCCTCCGTCAGACCGTTCGCGAGCGTGCGCTTGCCGGCACCGTCAAGACCTTCGATCACTACGAGCTTTCCCACCCGGCGAACCCTAGTGGCCACTCATACGGCCGCAGCACATCCCCCACACGGGCGAAATCCGATCTTTCGATCACCAGATCGAGTGACTACGGTGAACAGTCACACGGCGCGTGTGTGAAGGGTAGGTGCCGCGGTGGCCGCGGATTCCGGGCACGCCGAGTCGGTCAACGAACCGATCGGTCACCCGACCGGGGGTCTGCCGACCCCTCTCGCCGAGACGCTGCGTTACGGGCCGTTCCACCGCGCCCTGCGCGAGGCGATCGCCCACCGGGGCCTCTCGCTCGCCCGGCTGCGCGCCCACCTCGAACAACTCGGTGTCCAAGTCGGCCAGTCGACGCTCTCGTACTGGCAACGCGGCCTGCGCCACCCCGAGGTTCCCCGCGCCATCAGCACGGTGCGCGCGCTGGAAACTGTGCTGCGCCTGCCGCCGTCGTCCTTGTTGGACCTGATCGGCCCGCGCAACGCCAACACCTACCTGCCGCGTCCTGTCGCGACCTGGCCGGAGCCGGCGCCGCTGCTCGCCTCGTTCGACTCGGTGCCCGAGGCCGCGCGGGGCAACGCCGACCTCGAGGTGCTGTCGGTGCACGACACCGTGCAGCTCGGCATGCACCGCGAACAGCGCTCGATCACCACGCGGCTGGTCGTGCGGGCTGTCCGTCAGGGACCTGACAGGTACTTGGTGGTGCACCGCGGCGACGACGGCTCGTTGATCGAGAACGCGCTGGTTCGCGCTGGTGAAGGCTGTCGGCAGGGGCGGCTGCGCAGGGAAAGCGCTTCTCGCAACCTGGCCGTGGAGATGCTGTTCGACCGGCGGCTCTCGGCCGGCGAGGAGCACGTTTTCAGCTTCACGATCGTCGACGACACCGGCGGGGCGACTCCCGGCCATCACCGGACGTTCCGCGACACCTGCGGCTCGTACCTGGTGCAGCTGTCGTTCCACCGGCGCGCGATGCCCGCGCGCTGCCTCAAGCAGTTCCGGGCGTCGGCCGATGCCACGCCGGTCGACGTCGAGGAGCTGGTGTGCGGGCTCGGCGGCGTCGTCAGCGCCTACTTCGGCGACGTCGGCCCCGGCATCGCGGGCATCGCCGTCGAGTGGAGCTAGTGGCGTGGTCTGGGGTGTCCCCAGAAGGGACTACGAACGACGTGGTCCGCGCGTTCTGCGGACACACGCCACCGGAGTGAGGCGAGGAGAGCGAGAGGGCTGATGACCGGCGGTCCGAAGACCATTCCGGTTCCGGATTTTAGAAGGAAGCCCTCTCATGGCCTCGCGTTCACCACGTTAGCAGCGAAACCCTCAGTCCGACAGCAGGTTTGCGAGTTCCGCCACGGGTCCAATGTGGATGGTGCGCGCTCCCGCGGTGGAACCCTTGCGCTCGAACAACTCCACCAGCTTGCGCACGGTGAAGTACTTGCGGTGCAACGCCGCCGCGGTGATCAGCTTGACCAGGTCGCGGTTCTCCTCGACGCGGTTGCCCCACACGTTGCCGCGCAGGTAGAGGTGCAGCCAGGTGCCGAACCAGAGATCGCCCTGCCGTTCGAACATGATCGGCAGCGCGACCTTTCCCTTGCCGCGCATGGACGACCGCGCTCGAACCGTGCTCGGCTCGAACGGCTTACCGAGCTGGTCGAGGTCGCGGGTCATGAACCCGAACGTCGACTCGGCGACCTGGTCGAACCCCTCGCCCGAGTAGACGTTCACCTGCGGCACGATGTACTTCGCCTCCACCGCGTCCCGGTGCAGGTCGATGAACTCGGTCGCTCCGTTGGTGGCGTCGGTGAGGTCGCCGGAGTGGAACGCGCCCTTGTCCTTCAGCTGTGTCCACGAAACCTGGCCCCTGAACGCGAAGTTCTCGTCCAGCAGCACCACCGACAGGTCGAAGTCGGTGCGCTTCGACATCTGGTGCCAGTGCACGAAGAACCGCAGCACGTCGCCTTCCAGCCACATCTTCGAACCGCGCGGCAGCACGCCGAAGCCGTCCTCGGTGGCGGTGCCGGACATCGGCACGACGACGTCGAGCACCTCCGGATCCACGGTCAGCTCGGAGTACTCCGGCAGCCTGCGCACGAGTTCGGCCTCGATGACCTCGACGATCGCCGTGGCATCGATCGGCGGACGGCTGTCGTCCGCGATCCACACCTTGCGGCTGCGGTTCGCGAACACCCTTGCGGTGTCAGGCTTTGAGCGGTTGCCGAGGTGTTCGAGCACCGACACCAGCACGCGCCCGGACACGTCGGGAGCAGCTGTCGCCACTGCTTCGGCGACGTTCGACGCGCCGCTCCTGACCAGCCGGTCGACGCTGCGCAGGAGCATGCCGGGCGCCTTCGCGAGGATGCGCAGCGCGAGGTCCGGATCGTTGTCCGCGAACGCCATCTCGACCTGGCCGGCGAACGACCGGGCGACCTTCTCCTTGCGCGCCACCGCGAACACGTCCTGAGCGCCGGCGAACGGGTGCTCGTGCGGGTGCAACCGCTCGCCGAGCCGCTTCCACGCCTCGCGGTGCTGGTTGACGTCGCCGAACTTGCTCGGCTCCACCTCGTCCAGCGCAGCCAGTAACGCCCGGCGTTCAGGCCTGCGGAACGACCGGAAGCGCGTGGACTCGCGCAGCGTGACATCTCCCCCGGACGCCTCCGCGGCCAGGCGCAGCACGTCGGTGACCGTGTCGATGTCGGCGAGCGGCCGCTGCGCGACGAGGCGGGCGGCGTTGAGGATCGCGCGGTTCTCCCTGGTGGGAACAGCTTCCGGCGTCACGTCGAGACGCTGCGTCGCCAGTTCGCCGAGCAGTGTGCGGTCGTCCTCGCCGAGCGGGATCGGACTCTCCGCGAGCTCCAGGTAGAGGCGGGTGATCTCGTCGTCGAGCGTGCCGCCGAGGTGCAGGACGGTCATGCGGTCCTTGAGCGACGGGATCAGCTCGTCGTGCGCCTTGAGCATCTCCTCGTAGGTGTGCTGGACGCGGCCGTACTTGGGCAGGTCGAGCAGGTTGCCGGAGAACTCAGCGACATCGGAGATGCAGGACAGCCAGAACGCGACCGTGTCCGGCACGTTGTGCGGGAAGTCCTTGAAGTACGGGTTGTGCTGGGCTCGCGCGCCGACCAGTTCCTTGACCGCCCGGACGATCTCCTGGGCGTACTCCTCGGCGTCGGCCACGTCGGAGATGTGTTCGATCAGCTCGCGCGAGGCCTTGAAACCGACCTTGATCAGCGCGGCGTCGAGCTGCCTGGCGGTCGTGCCGCCATCACCCCGCGCGCCGTCCGACGCAGGCACGCGCAGGGTCTTCTTGATGATGGTCGTCCGCACCTGGTCAGTAAAACCCGCACGTCAAACGTAAAACGCTTGGGCTCGCGACGACCGTCCTGCTACCTTTCCGGCGACCGTGCGAGAGACCGAGGAGGTGGTACCCGTGAACATTTCGACATGGGTGCTCCCCTCCGGGGTCACGGTCGGGCGATAGGTCGTCGTCCGGGAGCGCCGTTTCGCGAGCACTCCGGAAAGGCACGACCATGCACTTCACTTCCGAACAAAGCCTCGACGCCGACGTCCTCGAGCGCAGGTTCACCCTCGGCGACGTCCCCGGCATCCTGTGGACGTCCGGATCCGAGCCGGCCCCGTTGATCCTGATGGGCAACCAGGGCGGGTTGGACAGGATGTACTCCCGGCTGGCGGCCAGGGCACTGGGCACCGTGGCCGAGGGCTACGCCGTGGCCACCGTCGAACTCCCGTGGAGCGGTGACCGGCCCCGTTCCGCCGACGCCGAACAGGCCCGCGCCGACCTGCGCCGAGCGATCGAGGCAGGAGAGCCCGTCGCCGAAGAGATCATCGAACGGCTCATCCTCCCGCTGGTCGACCAGGCCGTTCCGGAGTCGCAGGCCGCCCTCGACGCGCTTCTCGCGCTGCCCGAGATCAGCGACGGCCCTGTCGGGACCTCGGGCGGCGTGCTCGGCATCAGCCTCCGGCTGGCGGCGGTCGATCCGCGCATCGCGGCCGCCCTGCTGTTCGCCGGGAGTTACGTGCCTCGGGTGATGTTCGAGGAGGCCCGGCAGGTCACCACTCCGCTGCTGATGCTGTTGCAGTGGGACGACGAGGGCAACGACCGGCAGATGGCGCTGGACCTGTTCGACGCCTTCGGTTCCAAGGAGAAGACGCTGCACGCCAACATGGGCGGGCACACCGGCATCCCGGCGTTCGAGGGGCCTTACGCGAACCAGTTCTTCGCGCGGCACCTGAAGTGATTCCACCCGTTTGGGCACGATGTTGTTCCGGCTCCATCACCTAACGTCGGGGCAATGAACGGCGATCCGTCGACTCCGTACAGCCGTGACCTGGGCGATGAACTGCGCCAGGTGCGGGAGCGCTACACGACTTTCCGCGGTCGGCGGATCGCCCGCATGCTCGGGTGGGATCCGGGCAAGGTCTCCAACATCGAGCACGGCAAGGTGCGGGCGAGCGAGATCGACATCGTCCAGTACCTGGGCCGGTGCGGCCGTCCGCTGGAGTTCGTGGAGGACTTCCTCAACCGCTACCGGTCGGCGTTCGACCTCTACTTCGTACAGGCGCACGGCAACCTGCGGACAATGTCGATGGCCGAGACCAGCGCGAAGAAGATCTTCACCTACAACCCGGTGGTCGTACCAGGCCTGGTGCAGTCCAAGGAGTACGCGCGGCAGCTGTACGAGTCCCGCGCCACTGTCTCCGCGGATGGGATCGAGGTGGCGGTTCGGTGCCGGACTGAACGGCAAGCGTTCCTGAACGCGCACGACCGGCCTCAATGCACGTTCTTCATCCACGAGAACGCGCTGCGGCTGCAGGTCGGCAGTGGCGAACTCATGGAAGAGCAGCTCAAGCGGTTGCTGTTCAAGAAGTACGTCATCCGGATCGTGCCTTCATCGAGCGGGCCGGCAGGTGTGTACACGGCCGAATACGTGATGTGGGAGTACGAGAAGCGCAGCACAGTGGCGTACACGGAATCCGAGATCGCCCGAGTGTTCGTGCAGGACCCAGCGGGGGTCAAGAACTGCAGGTCAATCTTCGAGCGTCTGGACTCCATCGCGCTCAGCGAAGAACAGTCACGAGCGATGATCACGGACCTCGTCAGCAGGATTCGGCAGAACCACGGTAAGCCGCAACTACACCTCGCGTAGTAGCAGCACTGCCTGTGGACAACTGCCGCTGAGGGCTGCTCGACCGTCCAGAATTGTCGGTGCTACCTGCAATAATAAAAGCAGGGGTCCCCTTGGCGGGCACGGCCCCGGCAAAGTCGTTTTGGCTTGTTAGGCCGGGAT
>NZ_JYJG01000461.1 GCF_000955955.1 Lentzea aerocolonigenes | reverse complement strand
GCCGTGGGACGCTTGGAGTGGGGACCTCGGTCTCCCCTGGGGGGCCCCAGACGGGATCGATTCCGAGTGGTGGGGCCGTGCCGTGGCTGGTGTCGGCCAAGTCGGCGGCGGCGTTGGATGCGCAGATCGAGCGGATTCGGGCGGTCGAGGGGGACCCGCGCGACGTTGGGTATTCGCTGCTGCATCGGCGGACGTTGTTCGAGCACCGGGCCGTGTTGGTGGGCGGCGACGTGTTGGCCAGTGGGGAGGCGTCGGGGAAGACGCTCGCCATGCTGTTCTCCGGGCAAGGGGCGCAGCGGCTGGGCATGGGGCGTGAACTCTATGAGGAGTTTCCGGTGTTCGCGTCGGCGTTGGATGAGGTGCTGGAGCACCTCCAAGGCGTTCGTGAGGTCATGTGGGGTGACGACGCCGAGGCGCTGAACCAGACCGGGAACACGCAGCCCGCGCTGTTCGCGGTCGAGGTGGCGCTGTATCGCCTGGCGGAGTCGTTCGGCGTCGTCCCGCGGCTGGTCGCGGGGCATTCGATCGGCGAGATCGCGGCCGCGCACGTCGCGGGTGTGCTGAGCCTTGAGGACGCGGCGAAGCTTGTCACCGAACGCGCGAAGCTCATGCAGGCGTTGCCGGCGGGTGGCGTGATGATCGCGTTGCAGGCCACAGAGACAGAGGTCGTGCCGCATCTCACCAGCGGTGTGTCGATCGCGGCGATCAACACGGCCGACTCGTTGGTCATCGCGGGGGTCGAAAGCGAAGTGCGCGCGGTTGCCGGCCAGTTCGCGGGGCGCAAGAGCAAGCAGCTCCCGGTCAGCCACGCGTTCCACTCGCCGTTGATGGAGCCGATGCTCGACGAGTTCCGGCAAGCGATCGCCGGAATCACGTTCAACGAGCCGAGCATCCCCATCGCGACCACAGGCGATGTCACGGATCCCGAGTACTGGGTCAGTCACGTCCGGGATGCGGTGCGGTTCACCGAGAACGTCGCGCGGCTGGTGGAGCAGGGTGCGAGCGCGTTCCTGGAGATCGGGCCGGACGGAGTGCTCGCGGCACTCGTCGACGGAGCGATTCCGGTGCAGCGCAAGGACAGGGGCGAGCACAAGGCGTTCCTGCAGGCGCTCGCGAGGCTGCACGTCAGCGGTGTGCATGTCGAGTGGTCGAGCTTCTACAAGGGTGGACACGGGGTCGACCTGCCGACGTATCCGTTCCAGCACGAGCGGTTCTGGCCCGAGGCTGCTGCCGGCGTGGTGGCGGCAGACCCGGCCGACGCGGCGTTCTGGACCGCGGTCGAGCAGGACGACGTCGCGTCCCTCGCCGCCACGCTCGACCTCGACAGCGAGACACTCGCGGGGGTCCTGCCCGCGTTGTCGGCATGGCGGGGCAAGCGCAAGGCGCAGTCCACTGTGGAGTCGTGGCTGCATCGCGAGAGCTGGCAGCCGGTGTCCGGTCTGGCCGCTAAGCCCGGCAGGTGGCTGGTGGTCCTGCCGGTCGAGGCGGCGGACGACGCGTGGGTGCGGACGCTGGTCGACGCGCTCGGGGATGTCACGGAGCTCGGCGTCGCGTGGGCCGATCGTGAGCGCCTCGCGGGGCAGCTCGTGGAGTTCGCGCAGGCGCCGTTCACCGGTGTGGTGTCGTTGCTGGCGTTGGACGACCTCGGTGAGATCGCACCGATCACCAGCACCACGGCGCTGATCCAGGCGCTCGGCGACGCCGGTGTCATGGCACCGCTGTGGGTCGTGACGCGCGGCGCGGTGTCGGCCGGGCGCGCGGACGCCGTCAGCAACCCTTGGCAGGCAGGCGTGTGGGGGCTCGGCCGGGTCGCGGCACTGGAGCACCCGAACCGCTGGGGCGGCCTGGTCGATGTCGCCGCTGAGCTTGACGATCGGGCGGCGCACCGGTTCGTGGCGGTGCTGACCAGTGATGAGGATCAGGTCGCGGTCAGGGCGTCCGGCGTGTTCGGGCGGCGGATTCTCGTTGCGCCACGGGCGTCTCAGGAGTGGCAGCCGACCGGCACGGTCGTGATCACCGGTGGCACTGGCGCGCTGGGCAAGCACGTTGCGCGGGACCTGGTCGCGCGCGGCGCGGAGAAGGTCGTGCTGCTGAGCCGGCGCGGCATGGACGCACCCGGCGCGGCGGACATCGTGACCGAGCTGGGCGTCGAGGTCGTCAAGTGCGACGTCGCGAACCGCGACGAGCTGGCTGCGGTGCTGACTCCCGACGTCAAATCCGTTGTGCACGCTGCTGGTGTGCTGGACGACGGCGTGCTCGACGGTCTGACGCCGGAGCGGTTCACGGACGTGTTCCAGGCGAAGGTCACGTCGGCGTTCCTGCTCGACGAACTGACCCGCGAGCTGGATCTCGACGCGTTCATCCTGTTCTCGTCGGTCGCGGGCTCGATCGGCAACCCCGGTCAAGCCAACTACGCCGCCGCCAACGCCGTTCTCGACGCCATCGCCGCGCAACGCCGTGAGCATGGCATTGCGGCGACGTCGATCGCTTGGGGCGCATGGACCGGCGACGGCATGGCCGGTGAGGAGCGCGTGGCCCAGACGATCAAGTCGGTCGGCGCGTCCACTTTGGACCCGGAGTTCGCGGTCGCGGCGATGCGAAGTGTGGTGGCGGAGACCGCGCCCACCGCGGTGATCGCGGACATCCACCACCCGCAGCTGCTCAGCGCGTTGCTGAGCCTGCGTCCTTCACCCGTGCTGGCTGAGCTGCCCGGCGCCCGCGAGGTGCTGGACGAACTGGCGGCCGCACGCCGGGACAGCGAGTCCGCCGCTGCTGAACTGCGCCGCAGCCTGCGTGAACTCCCCGCCGCGGAACGGATCGAGCCCGTCCTGGAGCTGGTCCGCACGCGTGCCGCCCAGGTGCTCGGCCACTCGGGCAAGGAAGCGGTGGCGTCGGACAAGGCGTTCCGCGACATCGGGTTCGACTCGCTGACCGCGGTCGAACTGCGCAACCACCTCACCGAGATCACCGGACTCGCGCTGCCCGCCGGACTCGTTTTCGACTACCCGTCACCGCGCGTATTGGCCGAGCACCTGCTCTCGGAGTTGCTCGGCGAGGGCGGCGACGCCGATGACGTCTCGGTCGTGCAGACCACCGACGACATCGCGATCGTCGGCATGGCCTGCCACTTCCCGGACGGCATCGACTCACCGGAAGACCTGTGGCGGCGGCTGGTGGCCGGTGAGGACGCGATGTCGGACTTCCCGGCCGACCGCGGCTGGGACCTGGCTTCGCTGCAGAGCTCGACGTCGCGGGGCGGCTTCCTGACCGGCGTCGCGGACTTCGACCCCGCGTTCTTCGGCATCTCGCCTCGGGAAGCACTGGCGATGGACCCGCAGCAACGCTTGCTGCTCGAAACCTCGTGGGAGGCCGTCGAACGCGCGGGCGTCGACCCGTCGTCGTTGCGCGGCTCGCGGACCGGCGTCTTCGTCGGCACGAACGGGCAGGACTACCAGCACGTCGTCATGGCCTCCAACGAGGACCTGGAGGGCCACGCCGGCACCGGACTCGCGGCCTCGGTGATCTCCGGCCGCATCTCGTACGCGCTGGGCCTGGAAGGTCCGGCGGTGACGATCGACACGGCGTGCTCCTCGGCCCTGGTGGCGCTTCACCTTGCCGCGCAGGCGTTGCGCGGCGGTGAGTGTTCGCTCGCGCTGGCCGGTGGTGTCACCGTGATGGCGACGCCGACGTCGTTCTCCGGCTTCTCGCGGCAGGGCGGGCTCGCGCCGGACGGGCTGTGCAAGGCGTTCTCCGAGTCCGCCGACGGCACGGGCTGGTCCGAGGGCGTCGGCATCCTCGTCGTCGAACGGCTTTCCGACGCCGTCGCCGCCGGGCACCCTGTGCTCGCGGTGGTGCGGGGCTCGGCGTTCAACCAGGATGGCGCCTCGAACGGGTTGACCGCGCCGAACGGGCCTTCGCAGCAACGCGTTATCCGCCAAGCGCTTGCGTCCGGTGGTCTGTCGCCGTCCGATGTGGACGCTGTGGAGGCGCACGGCACGGGAACCGTTCTGGGCGATCCGATCGAAGCCCAGGCGTTGCTGACCGTGTACGGGCAGGACCGCGTCGACCCGCTGTGGCTGGGCTCGGTGAAGTCGAACCTCGGTCACACCCAGGCGGCGGCCGGTGCGGCGGGCGTGATCAAGATGGTGATGGCGTTCCAGCACGGGCTGCTCCCGCAGACCCTGCACGTCACGTCGCCGTCGTCGCACATCGACTGGTCGGCGGGCGCGGTCTCGCTGCTGACCGAGAACACCCCGTGGCCTTCGGTCGACCGGCCGTGGCGTGCTGGCGTGTCCTCCTTCGGCATCTCCGGCACGAACGCCCACGTGATCTTGGAAGCGCCGGGCTCGGGGATCCCCCCGTTTTCCAGCGTACCG
>NZ_JYJG01000460.1 GCF_000955955.1 Lentzea aerocolonigenes | reverse complement strand
CCCCAGACGGGATCGATTCCGAGTCGTGGCGCTGTGCCGTTGGTGGTGTCGGCGAAGTCGGCGGAGGCGTTGCGGGCCCAGGTCGAGCGGATTCGTGCCGTGGAGGCGGCCGAGGTCGATGTCGCGTGGTCGTTGGTGCGGTCGCGGGCGTTGTTCGAGCACCGGGCGGTGTTGTTCGACGGGGTTGAGCTCGCCAGCGGGGTGGCGGGGGAGCACACGCTGGCGGTGTTGTTCTCCGGGCAAGGGTCGCAGCGGCTCGGCATGGGGCGGGAGCTGTACGCGCGGTTCCCGGCGTTCGCGGACGCGTTCGACGACGTGCTCGCGCACCTCGATCCCGAGCTCAAGAAGGTGATCTGGGGCGACGACGAGGAGAAGCTCAACCAGACCGGGAACACGCAGCCGGCGTTGTTCGCCTTCCACACCGCGCTCTTCCGGTTGGTGCAGGCGTTCGGGATCAAGCCCGCCCATCTCGCGGGTCACTCGATCGGTGAGATCGCGGCGGCGCACGTCGCGGGCGTGCTCAGCTTGGAGGACGCTGCGAAGCTCGTCAGTGCGCGCGCCAGTCTGATGCAGGCGCTTCCGCAGACGGGCGCCATGGTGGCCGTGCAGGCGACGGAAGAAGAAGTGAGCAGGCACCTCACGAGCAAGGTGTCGATCGCGGCGATCAACGGACCGGGCTCGATCGTCATCGCGGGCGACGAAGCCGAGGTCGAGGCGATCGCGGCACGGTTCGAGAAGACCAAGCGGCTCAAGGTCAGCCACGCGTTCCACTCGCCGTTGATGGAGTCGATGCTCGACGACTTCCGGCGAGCGATCGCGGGAATCCGGTTCGGCGAGCCGAAGATCCCGATCAGCGCCATGGGAGACGTGACCGATCCCGAGTACTGGGTCAGTCACGTGCGGGACGCGGTCCGGTTCACCGACAACGTCGCGAAGATCCCGGCCACCAAGTTCCTCGAGGTCGGGCCGGACGGCGTCCTCAGCGCGCTCGTCGACGGCGCGATTCCGACGCTGCGGAAGAACAAGACCGAGGAAGCCGCGCTGGCCGCCGCGCTCGGTCAGCTGCACGTCGACGGGATCAACGTCGACTGGGCGCCGTGGTTGACCGGCGGCAAGCTGATCAGTCTGCCGACGTATCCGTTCGACCACGAGCGGTTCTGGCCCAAGGCGACCGTTGGCGGCCGGGCGGGAGATCCCGCGGCATACGGGCTGCGGTCCGGCGGGCATCCGTTGCTCGGCGCGGCCATCGCCGTCGCGGGCACCGACGAGTTCGTCCTCAGTGGACGTCTCAGCCTCGCCACGCACCCGTGGATCGCGGACCACGTCGTCGGCGGCGCGGTGTTGTTCCCCGGCACCGGGTTCCTCGACTTCGCGATCCGCGCGGGAGACATGGTCGGCTGCGACCGGGTCGAGGGGCTCACGATCGTCGTGCCGCTCGTGCTGCCGGCACGGGAAGCCGTCGCGGTGCAGGTGAGGGTTGGCGCGCCGGACGGCAACGGGCGCCGGCCGGTCAGCATCCACTCGCAGCCGCCCGACTCGGACGAGTGGATCCAGCACGCAGGCGGCACGCTCGCCGAAGGTGCGCACCAGGCCGAGTTCGACACCGCCGAGTGGCCGCCCGCGAACGCCGAAGAGCTTGACCTGGAAGCGTTCTACGAGACGCTCACGGAAGGCGGACTGGCCTACGGGCCGATCTTCCGGGGGTTGCGGTCGGCGTGGCGCAACGGCGATGAGGTGCTGGTCGAGGTCGCGCTGCCGGACAGTGTGGACGACGCCGCGACGTTCGGCGTGCACCCGGCGCTGCTCGACTCGGCGTTGCACGCCATCACGTTCGTCGATGGTGCGGGACAAGGGTTGCCGTTCGAGTGGAACGGCGTGTCGCTGCACGCCATCGGGCCGTCGCGGCTGCGGGTGCGGCTGAAGCACACGGGTGGTGATGCCGTCGAGGTCACCGCCGTCGACGTCGAGGGCGCACCGGTGCTGTCGGTGAAGTCGCTGGTCGTCAGGACGCCATCGACGAGCGCGCCGGGCAATCCTGTCGCGGAGTCGCTGTTCCGCGTCGACTGGGTGCCGGTGCAGGCCGGCGAGGCGGCGGAGATCGACGCGCGCGTCGTCGAACTGGCGGGCGGCCCGGACGCGGCGGCCGTGCACGAGACGACCAAGCGTGTGCTGGAGATCCTGCAGAACGCCGAAGAGCGCGTGGTGTTCGTGACGCGTGGCGCGGCGGCCATCGGCGACGAACCGATCACCGATCTGGGCGCGGCGGCCGCGTGGGGCTTGGTGCGGTCGGCACAGGCCGAGAATCCCGGCAAGTTCCTGCTCGTGGACCTCGACGAGAACAGCTCGCTGACACCGGGAATGCTGGTCACCGAGGAACAGCAGCTGATCGTCCGCGACGGGACTGTCCACACTGGACGGTTGGCGCGGCTGCAGACCGGGTCGGCACTGGTGCCGCCGGCCGTAGCGGCGTGGCGCCTGGACACCACCGCGAAGGGCAGCCTGGACAACCTCGTTCTGGCGCCGTGGGAGCCGGAGCCGTTGCGGGGCAAGCAGGTCAGGATCGCGATCCGGGCCGCGGGCCTCAACTTCCGCGACGTGCTGAACGCGCTCGGCATGTATCCGGGCGAGGCGGGCTCGTTCGGTGCGGAGGCCGCGGGTGTCGTCACCGAGCTCGGGCCCGACTGCACTGAACTGAGCGTCGGCGACCCGGTGTTCGGCTTGCTGTTCGGCGGCATGGGGCCGGTCGGCGTCATCGAGGAGCCTTACCTGACCAGGCTTCCGGACGGGTGGACGTTCGAACAGGGCGCGTCGGTGCCGCTGGTGTTCCTCACCGCGTACTACGCGCTGATCGAGCTCGGCAACGTGCGGCCGGGGGAGAAGGTTCTCGTCCACGCCGGTGCCGGTGGCGTTGGCATGGCGGCGATCCAGGTCGCGAAGCACCTCGGCGCGGAGGTGTTCGCCACCGCCAGCGAGGGCAAGTGGGACGTGCTGCGCGGGCTCGGGCTCGACGACGCGCACATCGGCAACTCCCGCGACACGTCGTTCGAGCAGAAGTTCCCGCGGCTCGACCTCGTGCTGAACGCGTTGACCGGCGAGTTCATCGACGCCTCGCTGCGGTTGCTCGGTGAGGGCGGGCGGTTCCTGGAGATGGGCAAGACCGATCTGCGGGAGGACGTGCCGGGCATCTTCTACCGGCCGTTCGACCTCGGTGAGGCACATCCCGATCACATCCAGCGCATGCTCACCGCGCTCGTCGAGCTGTTCGAGAGCGACGTGCTGGCACCGCTGCCGATCGCCGCGTGGGACGTGCGCCGTGCGCGCGACGCGTTCCGGTTCATGAGTCGCGCCAAGCACATCGGCAAGATCGTGATCACCGTTCCGGCCGGGTGGAACCCCGACGGGACTGTGGTGATCACGGGCGGCACCGGCGGGTTGGGTGCGGAGCTGGCTCGGCACCTTGTCGCGCGGGGTACGCGGAAGCTGTTGCTGCTCAGCCGTCGTGGCCTTGACTCGCCGGGCGCGGCGGAGCTGGCCGCGTTGGACGCGGACGTCACCATCGCGGCTTGCGATGTGGCGGACCGGGACGCGCTGGCTGCTGTCCTCGGTGGACATGACGTGACCGCTGTCGTGCACACGGCTGGTGTGCTGGACGACGGCGTGATCGCCTCGATGACGCCGGAACGGCTGGAGAAGGTGTTGCGGCCCAAGGTGGACGCCGCGTGGCACCTTCACTCGCTGGTCCCGGACGCGCACTTCGTCCTGTACTCGTCGGTGTCCGGTGTGCTCGGTACCGCCGGCCAGGGCAACTACGCGGCGGGCAACGCGTTCCTCGACGCGCTGGCGCAGTACCGGCGGTCGGTTGGGCTGCCTGCTGTGTCGTTGGCTTGGGGCGCTTGGACTTCCGACGTCGGTATGACCAAGACGATGGACGCGGCCGCGCTGGAGCGGCTGGAGAAGTCGTCGATGCCGCCGATCTCGCTGGAGCACGGCCTGGCGTTGTTCGACGCTGCTGTCGGCGTCGACGAGCCGCTCGTCGTGCCCGCGCGGATCATCACGGGCGCCAGCACCACGATGGTGCCACCGCTGCTGCGCAATCTGCTGCGGGGAGGACGCCGGACTGCCGCTCGAACGCAGGGAACCATCGCGCTGCAAGGATTGCAGGACACTCGCCCCGCTGAGCGGTTGCGGACGCTGGTGGACCTGGTGCGCGGCGAGGCCGCCGCGGTGCTCGGGCACGCGTCGGCCGATGCGATCGACGCGGACCGCGAGTTCCGGCAGCTGGGCTTCGACTCGCTGACGTCGGTCGAACTGCGCAACCGGCTCGGCACGGCGACGGGGCTGACGTTGCCGGCGACGCTCGTGTTCGACTACCCGACGCCGGAAGCGCTGGCATCGCATCTCGTTGTCGAGCTGTTCGGTGGCTCTGCCGAGGTCGAGGACTCGGTGCGGGTGTCCGACGAGGCCATCGCGATCGTGGGCATCGCGTGCAAGTTCCCCGGTGGCGTGTCGTCGCCGGAGGAGCTGTGGGAGCTGGTGCTGGGCGGGCGCGACGCGATCGGCGGGTTCCCGTCCGACCGCGGCTGGGACGAGAACCTCGTCGGTGACGGCGCCGGCCAGTCGGTGACCGGGCAGGGCGGGTTCATCGAGGGCATCGCGTCGTTCGACCCGGCGTTCTTCGGGATCTCGCCGCGGGAGGCCGTGTCGATGGACCCGCACCAGCGGCTCGTGCTGGAGACGTCGTGGGAGGCCTTGGAGCGCACGGGAATCGACCCCTTGGCTTTGCGGGGCTCGCGGACCGGTGTCTACGTCGGCGCGTCCGGGCAGGACTACGCGCACCTGATGCTCGCGTCCGAACAGGCGCTGGAGGGGTACTCCGGCACTGGCACCTCGCCGAGCGTCATCGCGGGCCGGTTGTCTTACGCGCTCGGGCTGGAAGGCCCTTCGATGACGATCGACACGGCGTGCTCGTCGGCTCTGGTCGCGTTGCACTTGGCGGTGCAGGCGCTGCGGAACGGCGAGTGCTCGCTGGCGCTGGCCGGTGGTGTGCAGGTGATGTCGGCGCCGGGTGCGTTCATGGAGTTCTCGCTGCAGGACGGCCTCGCGCGTGACGGGCGGTGCAAGCCGTTCTCGGATTCTGCTGATGGCACCGCATGGTCTGAGGGCATCGGTGTGCTCGTGGTGGAGCGTCTGTCCGATGCCGTCGCTGCTGGGCATGACGTTCTTGCTGTCGTGCGTGGCTCCGCGGTCAACCAGGACGGCGCCTCCAACGGCCTGACCGCGCCCAACGGGCCGTCGCAGCAGCGCGTGATCCGTCAGGCTCTGGCGTCGGCGGGGTTGACGTTCGCTGATGTCGACGCCGTTGAGGCGCACGGCACCGGTACGACGCTGGGTGATCCGATCGAGGCGCAGGCTTTGCTGGCCACTTACGGCCAGGACCGGCCGTCGCCGTTGCTGCTCGGCTCGATCAAATCGAACATCGGCCACACGCAGGCCGCCGCGGGTGCCGCCGGCGTGATCAAGATGGTGATGGCGCTGCGGCACGGGCTGCTGCCGCGCACGATCAACGTCACCACTCCCTCGTCGCACGTCGACTGGACGACGGGCTCGATCTCGCTGCTCACTTCGAACACGCCATGGCCTTCAGTTGACCGCGCGCGCAGGGCAGGCGTCTCGTCGTTCGGCATCAGCGGCACGAACGCCCACGTCATTCTCGAGGCTGCACCGTCGTCGTCGGTGCCCGGCGCGGGGATCCCCCCGTTTTCCAGCGTACCGAGTGAAGGTGCTGGTCAGGGTGCTGCGACGGAATCTGTGGACAACTCGGCGGCTGTGGACAACTCGGCAGTTGTCGATCTTGGAGGAACGGAATCGTCAGGCTCCCGTGCGACGATTGGAGTGGGGACCTCGCGTCCCCCCAAGGGGGCCCCGCTCGTTGTTTCGGCGAAGTCCTCCGCTTCGCTGCGCGCTCAGGTCGAGCGGATCCGGGCGGTCGAGGCCGATGCGTTCGATGTCGGGTTCTCGTTGTTGAAGCGGTCGCGGTTCGAGCACCGGGCCGTGTTGCTGGACGGTGCGGAGGTCGCGCAGGGGCAGGCGAGCCGGCGCAGGCTGGCAGTGCTGTTCTCCGGGCAGGGGTCGCAGCGGATCTCCATGGGCAGGGAGCTGTACGAGCGGTTCCCGGTGTTCCGGAAGGCGCTCGACGAGGTGCTGGAGCATGTTGATGTTCGTGACGTGATGTGGGGCGGGGACGAGGAGCGGCTCAACCAGACGGGGAACACGCAGCGGGCGTTGTTCGCGATCGAGGTGGCGCTGTTCCGGCTCGCGGAGGCGTTCGGGATCGAGCCGGACTTCGTCGGCGGGCACTCGGTCGGAGAGATCGCGGCCGCGCACGTCGCCGGGGTGTTGACGCTCGAAGACGCCGCGAAACTCGTCAACGCGCGGGCCTCGCTCATGCAGGCGCTGCCACAAGGCGGCGCCATGATCGCGGTCGAGGCCACCGAAGAAGAGGTGGCAGCGACGGACGCGGTGTCCATCGCAGCGATCAACGGGCCGCGGGCGCTGGTGATCGCGGGCGAGGAGAAAGCGGTCCAGCAGATCGCCGACGGGTTCGCCGGGCAGGGGCGCAAGACTAAGCGTTTGCCGGTCAGCCATGCGTTTCACTCGCCGTTGATGGAGCCGATGCTGGAGGACTTCCGCGCCGTCGTGACGGCGCTGGAGTTCGCCGCGCCCCGCATTCCCCTGGTGTCCAACGTGACCGGGCGCATCGCGGGCACCGAGCCGGCCGAGCCCGAGTACTGGGTGCGGCACGTGCGGGAGGCAGTGCGGTTCGCCGACGGGGTGACGGCACTGGAAGAAGCGGGCGTCAACGCGTTCCTGGAGATCGGGCCGGACGGGGTGCTGTCGGCGCTCGTCGACGGCGCGATTCCGGCGCTGCGCAAGGATCGCGACGAGACGACGGCCTGGCTCACCGCGCTCGCGCGGCTCCACGTCCAGGGCACGAACGTCGACTGGGCGGAAGCGTTCGAGGGCACCGGTGCGAAGCGCGTCGACATCCCGACCTACGCGTTCGACCACGACCACTACTGGCCGACGCCGATGGCACAGGCAGCCGACGCGTCCGGACTCGGTCTCGGGCCCGCCGACCACCCGTTGCTGGGCGCCGCGATGACTGTGGCGCAAGAGGACGCGGTGGTGTTCACGAACCGGCTCGCGGTGGCGTTCCCGGAGACGGCGTTCGCGGAGATCGCGTTCCGGGCCGCCGACCAGGTCGGGTACGGCACGGTCGAGGAGCTCACGATCACCGCGTCGCTCACCCCTGGCGTGCTGCAGGTGTGGATCGGCGCGCCGGACAACGGAAAGCGCACCCTCACCGTCTACACGCGACCGAACGACGAGCAGCCGTTCACCCAGATCGCCCACGGTGTCCTCGCGGAGGGCGAACACCGGGCGGACTTCACGGCCAGCGAGTGGCCGCCGAAGGGTGCGACGGCGATCGGCGAGCAGATCTGGCAGGCGGCCGACGCGATCTACGCCGAGGTCACGCTGCCGGAAGGCACCTCGGACGCCCAGTTCTACGGCGTCCACCCGGCGTTGCTCGACTGCGCCACCAGGGTCGCCGACGAAACCCAGGTACCGATCCGATGGCAGAACGTCAGCCTCCACGCGGTCGGCGCCGAAACGTTGCGGGTGAAGCTGAGCGATGGCGGGTTCGCCGCGGTGGACGCCAACGGAGCTCCTGTCGTGTCCGCAGAGAACGTGGTGTTCGGGGCACCGCTCGCCGCCCAGCAGCACCAGGACTCGCTGTTCCGCGTCGAGTGGGTGCCCGCGCCGGAAACCCAGCCGGCGGGCGATGTTCGCGAGGTCCGGTTCAGCGGCGACACCGTTGAGCAGGCACACGAGTTCGCCGCGCGAGCCCTGGAGTTGGTGCAAGCCGAGGACCGATTGGCTTTCGTGACGAGCGGGCTGGCGGGTGCGACCGTCGAAGGCCTGGTCCGCACGGCCCAGTCGGAGAACCCCGGGCGTTTCCTGCTCGTCGACACCGACGGCAGCGCCCCGCTGCCCACCGGCTTGCTGGACGCGGGGGAGACCCAGGTCCGTGTCCGCGAAGGCCGGACCTGTGTCGCCCGGCTTGCGCGCGTCACCGACACCGTCGAGACGGCGCAATGGGACCCGGAAGGCACTGTCCTGATCACGGGCGGCACCGGCGGTCTCGGTGCGGAACTCGCCAGGCACCTCGTCGCCGAACGCAACGTCAAACGGCTGCTGCTGGTCTCGAGGCGTGGCGGCGACGCGCCGGATGCCGTTGCGCTGCAGGCAGAACTGACCGCGCACGGAGCCGACGTCACGATCGCCGCCTGCGACACCGCGGACCTCAAGGCGGTCAAGAAGGTCGTCAAGGGCGTGCGGCTGACAGCCGTCATCCACACGGCCGGTGTGCTCGACGACGGCATCATCAGCTCGCTCACGTCGGAGCGGCTCAGCACCGTCCTCAAGCCCAAGGTCGACGGCGCCTGGAACCTCCACGAGGCCACGAAGAAGCAGAAACTCAAGGCGTTCGTGCTCTACTCGTCGGTGTCGGGCGTGCTCGGCAGCGCCGGTCAGGGCAACTACGCCGCGGCCAACGCGTTCCTCGACGCACTCGCGGAACACCGGCGCGCACAGGGACTCGTCGCCACCTCGCTGGCATGGGGACCGTGGGCGAAAACCGGTGGCATGACGGCACATCTGCAGGACGGCGCGATGGACCGCATCGGCCGCACCGGAATGCCGCCACTCAGCGTCCGTCAAGGCATGCGGCTGTTCGACGACGCCACGTCGCGTGAAGACGCGGTGCTCGTCCCGGCTCGCATCACCACCGGACGCGCCAACGGACCGGTCGCGGCGATCATGCGCGGCCTCGTCAAGGGCGGGAAGCGCGCGGCAGGCACCGGCAACACGTCCACTGTGGACATCGCGGCCACGTTGAACGCCCTGCCTGTGGACGAACGCGGCAAGTACCTGGCCGACCTGGTGCGCGGTCACGCGGCAGGCGTCCTCGGACACGCCACACCCGCCGTGATCGACAACGACAAGCAGTTCCGCGACCTCGGCTTCGACTCGCTGACCGCGGTGGAGCTGCGCAACAGCCTCGCGTCCGCCACGGGCCTGAAGCTCCCCGCTGGCCTGGTCTTCGACTACCCGACACCGGACGAGCTGGCCGCCTACCTCGCGGGCGAACTGCTCGGCGACGACGCCGGGCCGTCGATCAGCGGTGAACTCGACCGGCTGGAGGCCGCACTGGCCGCCAGCTCAGCAGACGACCTCGCACGTGACGGCGTCGCCGCCCGGCTGCGCAACCTGCTCGCCCAGTACGGCAGTGCGAAGAACGAAGAAGCCGTGAGCGACCGCATCAACTCGGCGAGCGTGGACGACGTGTTCGCCTTCATCGACAACGAACTCGGCCGACGCACCGAGCGCTGACCCCACTCCAGCAGACGGAAGGTTTCCGGCGATGCCGAACGAAGAGAAGCTCGTTGAGTACCTGAAGTGGGTCACCGCCGATCTCGCCCAGACCCGCCGGCGTCTGGAGGAGGTCGAGTCCGGCAAGCACGAACCCGTCGCGATCGTCGGCATCGCCTGCCGCTTCCCCGGCGAGGTCCGCTCGTCGGAAGACCTCTGGGAACTCGTGGCGAACGGCCGCGACGCCATCACGGGATTCCCGACCGACCGCGGCTGGGACCTGGGCACGCTCGCCGGCGGCACGAGCGCGACGCTGCAGGGCGGATTCCTCTACGACGCGGCCGACTTCGACCCCGGCTTCTTCGGCATCTCACCACGCGAAGCCCTCGCGATGGACCCGCAGCAACGGCTGCTGCTGCAGACCACCTGGGAAGCCGTCGAACGCGCGGGCATCGACCCGACGACGTTGCGCGGCTCCCGGACCGGTGTGTTTGTGGGCACCAACGGACAGGACTACGGCCACGTCCTGATCGCCTCCCAGGAGGACGTCGAGGGCCACGCGGGTATGGGCACCGCCGCGAGCGTCATCTCCGGACGCATCTCCTACACGTTCGGCTTCGAGGGCCCGGCCGTCACCGTCGACACCGCGTGCTCCTCCTCTCTCGTGGCACTGCACCTGGCCGCACAGGCGTTGCGGGGTGGTGAGTGCTCGCTCGCGCTGGCAGGGGGTGTCACCGTCATGGCGACTTCCTCGAATTTCGCCGGATTCACCCGACAGGGTGGCCTCGCGACTTCGGGCCGTTGCAAAGCGTTCTCGGACGACGCGGACGGCACCGGCTGGTCCGAGGGCATCGGCGTGCTGCTCGTCGAGAAGCTGTCCGACGCCCACCGCAACGGCCACCCGGTGCTCGCTGTCGTCGCGGGCAGCGCGATCAACCAGGACGGCGCCTCCAACGGCCTGTCCGCCCCGAACGGCCCGGCCCAGCGCGAGGTGATCAAGGCCGCGCTGGCCTCCGCGGGCTTGTCCGCGTCCGATGTGGACGCTGTCGAGGCCCACGGAACCGGCACCGTGCTGGGAGATCCGATCGAGGCCGAAGCCCTTCTCGCCACTTATGGCCAGGACCGCGCGACCCCGCTGCGGCTCGGCGCAATCAAGTCCAACATCGGCCACACCCAGGCCGCGGCCGGCGTCGCGGGAGTGATCAAGATCGTCGAGGCGCTCCGCCACGACACGCTCCCGCCCACCCTCCACGTGACGGAGCCGTCGTCCCACGTCGACTGGTCGGCGGGCAGCGTCTCGCTGCTCACCGAGACCACCCCGTGGCCCCGCAACGGCAAACCCCGCCGCGCCGGCATTTCCTCCTTCGGCGTGAGCGGCACCAACGCCCACGTCATCATCCAAGAGGCCCCCGAAGCGCCTGAACGGTCCGCTCACACCCCGACTACCCCGGAACTGTCAGACCCCTCTGAGACGATTGGAGTGGGGACCTCGGTCTCCCCCGGAGGGGCCCCAACCGGGATCGATCCAGGCGGCGTTGGCGCAGCCGGGACCGCAGCAGCCGGGGGCGGGGCTGCCGGGGGCGGGGCCGCTGGGGGTGACGCTGGCGGGGGTGACGCTGGCGGGGTGACGCTGGCGGGGTGAGACAGCGGAAGGGGGCCGGAGCCTCGCGGGCAGGCATCCGCTGGTCGTGTCGGCCAAGTCGGCGAGCGCGTTGAAGGCGCGGATCGAACAGCTCGGCCGGATCGAGGGTGATGTCGAGGACATCGCCTGCTCGTTGCTGACTGCGAGGCCCACGACGTTCGATCACCGCGCGGTGGTGCTCGACGGTGAGGTGATCGCGAGCGGAACGGTGCAGCGCAAGCCGGTCGCCGCGCTGTTCTCCGGGCAGGGGGCTCAGCGCGTGGGCATGGGCAAGGAGCTGTACGAGGCGTTCCCGCGGTTCCGGGAGGCCCTCGATGATGTGTTGAAGCACCTGCCGCAAGAACTCAAGCAGGTCATGTGGGAGGACGAGGCCGCGCTCGACCGGACCGGGTACACGCAGCCCGCGTTGTTCGCGTTCGAGGTCGCGCTGTACCGGCTGCTGGAGAGCTACGGGTTCAAGGCGGACAAGGTCGCCGGGCACTCCATCGGTGAGATCGCCGCCGCGCACGTCGCCGGAGTGCTCAGCCTGGTGGACGCCGCGAGGCTCGTCACCGAGCGCGCGAAGCTGATGCAGGCGCTGCCGGAAGGTGGCGTGATGATCGCGATCCAGGCCGCCGAGGACGAGATTGCCCCGCATCTCACCAGCGGCGTCTCCATCGCGGCCATCAACGCCGAGGACTCCGTTGTCATCGCCGGTGTTGAACAAGAGGCACGTAGGATTGTTGAACGATTCGACGATCGCAAGAGCAAGCAGCTCCAAGTCAGCCACGCGTTCCACTCGCCGCTGATGGAACCCGTGCTCGACGACTTCAAGCAGGCCATCGCGGGCATCTCGTTCAACAATCCGACGATTCCTTTGGTGACTTGTGGGAATGTTGAACGATCCGACTACTGGGTCGGCCACGTCCGCGACACCGTCAGGTTCACCGACAACATCAACGAGATCGGCGACGCCACCTTCGTCGAGATCGGCCCGAGCGCCGTCCTGGCCGCACTCGTCGACCGCGCCATCCCGACGATGCGCAAGGACAAGGACGAGGTCACGGCGTTCATCACCGCGCTGGCCAAGCTCTACGTCACCGGCACGAAGATCAACTGGCCGAAACAAGGCAACAAGATCAGCCTGCCCACCTACCCGTTCGACACCGAGCGGTTCTGGCCGCGGAGCACCATGGCACCGGGCACCCAGCCGAACGCCAGCCGCCCCGCGCTGTACGAGGTGACCTGGGTCAAGTCCACTGTGGACGCCCCAGCGATCACCGGTGCGCGCTGGGCCATCATCGGCGGCGACGAGTTCGACCTCGCCCACGTCCTGTACGCGGCGGGCCAGTCGGTCAGCGGCTACGGCGAAACCCTCACCGAGGCCGCCCAGCACACCACCCCCGACGTGTTCGTCGTGGCAGTCACAGGCGAGAACACGCCGGAAAGCGTGCACCAGAACACCCAGCGAGCCCTGAGCATCATCAAGGAAGCGCTCACCTTCCAGAACGCCCGGGTCGTCTTCGTCAGCCGCGGCGCCGCAACAGGCGAAGACCTCGCCGCAGCCGCCGTCTGGGGCCTCGTCCGCACCGCCCAGGCCGAGAACCCGGGCCGCTTCCTACTGGTCGACAGCGACGGACTCGACGTATCCGGCGCCCTGCTCACCGAACTGGTCAACGGCGACGAACCCCAGGTCATCGTCCGCCAGGGCAAGGTCAAAGTAGCCCGCCTCGAAGAACTCCCCGAGAACCCCGACGCCAAGCACGACTGGGCAGAGGACGAGACGGTCCTGATCACCGGCGGCACCGGCGGACTCGGCGCACAGCTCGCCAAGCACCTCGTCACCCGCCACGGAGTCAGGCACCTGCTGCTCGCCAGCCGCCGCGGCGAGGAAGCGCCAGGAGCGCTGAACCTCAAGCAGGAACTGGAGAACAAGGGCGCGAAGATCACCATCGCGGCCGCCGACGTCTCCAACCCGAACGACGTCCAGACCCTGTTCGCTGCCACCGAACGCCCGCTCACCACCGTGATCCACACGGCGGGCATCCTCGACGACGCCCTGGTCGACGCCCTCACCCCGGACCGCCTCACCAGCGTCCTCACCCCGAAGGTCGACGCGGCGCACCTGCTGGCCCAGCACGACCTCAAGCTGCTCGTCCTCTTCAGCTCGGTCGCGAACGTCATGGGCGCCGCCGGCCAGGGCAACTACGCCGCCGCCAACGCCTACCTCGACGCACTCGCCGGCACCCGCGAGAACACCATCAGCCTCGCCTGGGGCCCGTGGGCGCAGGACGGCGGCATGACCGCGGGTCTCAGCGACGCCGCCATGGACCGCATCCAACGCTCCGGCATGCCCCCGCTGGCCGCCGAACAGGGCCTCGCGCTGTTCGACGCCGCCCTCGCCGAGAACAAACGCGCGGTGATCCCCATGCACGTCAACCGCGACCAGCAGCGCGTCGCCCCGCTGCTGCGCGACATCGTCGACGAGCAGAACCTCCCGCAGCAGAGCCAGATGGCCGCTGTCACCGTGCTCGACAAACTCCGCAACCTCGACGAGGACGAGCGCGCCGCCCAGGTCCGTGAGCTCGTCCTCGGCACGTGCGCCGCCCTGCTCGGCCACAACGACGTGTCCAAAGTGGAGCAGGACAAGAACTTCCTGGAGCTCGGTTTCGACTCGCTCATCGCCGTCGAGCTGCGCAACCAGATCAACGACATGCTCAACCTCAAACTCCCCGGCAGCGCCGTGTTCGACAGCGGCACACCACAAGCGTTCGCGCAGAAGGTCGACGCCGAGCTCGGCACCATCAGCGGCCCCGGCAAGACGGCCGGAGCGGCAGACCCGAGCGACACGGTCTTCGGCCTGTTCATGGAAAGCGTCACCACGGGCAAGGTCGTCGAAGGCCTCAGGATGCTCAAGGCGGTCGCCAACCTGCGCCCGATGTTCGACAGCCCGGCCGAACTGGAAGACCTGCCCGTCCCGGTCACGCTCGCCGACGGCCCCAAGCTCCCGAAGCTCGTCTGCGTCAGCGCCCCGGGAGCCACGGCCGGCGTGCACATGTACGCGAGGCTCGCCGCCCACCTCCGGGGCAGGCGACACGTGAGTGCACTGCCGCTCATCGGTTTCGGCGAGGGAGAAGCACTCCCGAGGACCACCGAGGCCGCCGCCAGGTTCGTCGCCGAAAGCATCCTCAACGGCACCGACGGCGACCCGTTCGTCCTGGTCGGACACTCCTCCGGCGGCACCCTCGCCTACTTCGCCGCCGCCGTGCTGGAAGAGACCTGGGGCATCACCCCGGAAGCGGTGATCATGCTCGACACCCTGAGCATGAACTACAACTCCAGCGAGGGCATGGACTTCGACGCCGTCACCACGAACTACTTCAACACCATGGACTCGCCAGCGGTGAACATGAACAGCACGCGCCTGTCCGCGATGGCGCACTGGTTCCCGCTCATCATCGACACCGGCCTCCACACGACGGTTCCCAAGCTGCTCATCCGTTGTGCCAACGAAGTCAAGGGCACCGACCTCGTCACCACGGACCAGGACGTCGACGTGCCCGCCGATGAGATCCGCGTCGTCGCCACCGACCACATGGCGATGGTCAAGGAGGACGCGGGCGTTGTCGCCGAGGTCGTGGAGGACTGGCTCGGCACCCGAATCGAGAAACTGGAAGGCGCCCGATGACCACGTCCCAGGAACTGCCCCTGATCGGGGTCGAACTGCCGTCGATCCTGACGTTCAGCGAACTCCGGCTCCGGCTGCAGGAGCAGGCTCCGGTGTGCCGCATCCGGACGCCCGCGGGCGACGAGGGCTGGCTCGTCACCCGCCACGCCGAGGTGAAGTCGCTGCTGCAGAACAACAAACTCGGCCGCAGCCACAAAGACCCCGCCACCGCGCCGAGGTTCCTGCGCAACCCCATGCTCGACATGCTCGTCACCAGCGACGACATCGAGGTCGAGAAGGAACGCCACGAGAAGAAACGCGTCCTCTACACCAAGAGCTTCGCCGCCCGCCGCGTCATCGAACGCAAGGTGCGCGTCGAGGCCATCGCGAACGCCAAGCTCGACGCCATCATCGCCGCCGGCCCACCGGTCGACCTGCACGACGCCTACTCGATGGACTACTCGCAGCAGGCGTTGTGCGACATGGTCGGCATCCCAGAAGAGGACCGCGGCAAACTCCTCGAGATGATGGACACGGTCGGCGCGTCCGACCAGCAGCACGCCGAGGCCGGCATGGACCCGCTGTTCGGGTTCGCCGCCGAGATCGGGGAACGGCGCCGGAGCGACCTCGGCGACGACGTCATCTCCCGCTTCGTCGAAACCGGCCTGACGAACGAGGAAATCGGCCTGCACGTCGTCACGCTGCTGTTCACCGGCCTCGCGGGCCTCGCCAGCCACCTCGACTTCGGCGTGCTGCTGTTCCTGCGCAACCCCGAGCAGCGCGAGAAGGCCATGTCCGACCCGGCGATCATGGCCCAGGCGGTCGACGAGGTCATGCGCGCCACGATCAGCTCGCCCGTCCTGCCCCGCTACGCCAGCGAGGACATCGAGGTCGGCGGCGTCACGATCAAGGAGGGCGACCTGGTGATGCTGGACTTCAGCCTCGCCAACTTCGACCCGCGCGCGTTCGACGACCCGCACGAGTTCGACGTCACCCGCTCGCCCAACCACCACTTCACGTTCGGCCACGGCATGCGGCACTGCACCGGCGCCCCGCTCGTGCGGATCATCCTCGCCGTCGCGTTCACGACGCTCTTCGAACGCCTGCCCGGACTGAAACTGGCCGTGCCCGAGTCCGAACTGGAGTCGCACCCCGGCGGCCGCCTCGCCGGTGGCCTGGAGAAGTTCCCGCTCACCTGGTGACAGCCATCACGTGTCAGCACCGTGTCAGCGCGCGCTGACACGGTGCTCGACCATGGCAACGAAGTTGAAGAGCGTCGTGCTCACCGTCGGCCTCGCCGCCGGCATCGCGCTGCTGGGCGGCACCCCGGCGAGCGCCGAGTCGGCACCGGGCTGTGCGCGCGTCACCCAGATCGGCGCGACGAAGATCGTCAAGGACACCCGCGGCAACACCGTGATGTCGGTCAAGCAGTTCCTCGGCTGCAACAAGAACTACGGCTACACCTGGGTGTGGGAGTCGTGGGCCAGCACGCACCGCGGCTTCACCGCGGGCGCCGGCCTCTACGTGGAAGGCCACCTCAAGGGCTACAACGTCGACGCCGCGAACGACCGCGAGGTGTGGTCCGACGGACTCTCGACCGTCGACAAGTGCACCAAGGGCTACGGCGCGGCCGGCGCCGGTGGCGACGTGGTCTGGGCGGGCGAGACCGAACAGCGCTGCTGAGTCACTCCTGCTCGTCGAGGCGCGCCTTCTCCGCGAGGCGCGCCTCCTCGGCCTTGAACTCCACGTAGGTCGCGCGCTCGCGGACCAGCCACTCCGGGTTCTCGTCCTTGATCGCGTTGATCTGCTCGGTGGTGAGCGCCTCGGTGATGCCGGCGCGCACCAGGCCCGACGTCGAGATGCCGAGCTTCTGCGCGATGAGCTGCTTGGGGTGCGGGCCGTTGCGGCGCAGGTCCGCCAGCCACTGCGGCGGGTTGGCCTGCAGCTCGTTCAGCTCGTCGCGCGACACCACACCCGCCTGGAACTCCTCGGGCGTGGCCTCGAGGTACACGCCCAGCTTCTTGGCGGCGGTGGCGGGCTTCATGGTCTGTTGCGACTTCATGACACAAAGGGTAACGGGAGAGTCGGGTAGCCTCAGCACGTGACCGGATCGTTCACGCTCGCGTACGTCCCAGGTGTGACGCCGGGCAAGTGGGCACGGGTCTGGCAGGAACGCCTGCCGGAGACCGAGCTCACCCTCGTACAGGTGACCATCGCCGAGGCAGGCCAGAAGGTGCGCGCCGGTGAGGCCGACGCCGCGCTGCTCAGGCTGCCGGGCGACCGCGAGGACCTGCACGCCATCCCGCTCTACACCGAGGTCACCGTCGTCGTGTTCCCGAAGGACCACGAGTTCGCGGCGGCCGACGAACTGTCCCTTGAGGACCTCTCGACGCACGTCCTCTGGCAGCCGCTGGACGACACGCTCGAGTGGGACGCGATCCCCGGCCAGCCGCCCGTCGAACGGCCGGCGACCACCGCGGACGCGATCGAGCTCGTCGCCGCGGGAGTGGGGCTGCTGGTCGTCCCGCAGTCGCTCGCGCGGCTGCACCACCGCAAGGACCTCAAGTACGTGCCGCTCGCAGACGCCCCGCAGTCACGGGTGGCGCTGGCGTTCCCGATCCGCGACGAGAACCCCGAGCTGGTCGAGCACATGATCGGCATCGTCCGCGGCCGCACGGTCAACAGCACCCGCGGCCCGGAGCCGGTCAAGAAGCAGGCTCCGAAGCAACAGCAGCGACGGGGTCCCGCGCCTGGGCAGAAGAAGCAGCCCGCCAAGCGCGCGAAGCCCCGTCGCGGCCGCTAGGGCCTGTATCGAAGTCCGGG
>NZ_JYJG01000459.1 GCF_000955955.1 Lentzea aerocolonigenes | reverse complement strand
CCTCAGGCGCGACTCTCATCGACCCCGGACTTCGATACAGGCCCTAGTCGTGGACGGTGATCGCCTGCGCCGGGCAGATGCCCCGGGCCGTGCGCGCGGTCGCCTCCGCCTCACCGGACGGGTTGTCGTCGAGCACGGTGACGAACCCGTCGTCGTCCTGGTCGAACACGTCCGGCGCGGCCAGCACGCACTGAGCCGAGCCGATGCACCTGCCGGTGTCCACACTGATCCGAGCCATCACGAATCCTTCCAGTTACCAGCGCACAGGTAGCGCGTGGAGTCCGAAGAGGACTCCGTCGTACTTGAACCGCAGTTCCTCCAGCGGGACCGCGACCTCCAAGGCCGGGATCCGCTCGAACAGGCCGCGATAGGCGACGTCCATCTCCAGCCGCACCAGGTTCTGGCCGAGACACTGGTGCACGCCGTACCCGAACGCCACGTGCCCGGTTGCCGGCCGGGCGGGGTCGAACTCGTGCGGCCGTTCGAACATCTCCGGGTCGTGGTTCGCGCCGGCCACGAGCGGCACGATCCCCTCACCCGCGCGGACGAGCTGCCCGCCGATCTCCACGTCCTCGATCGCCACGCGCAACGCCACCAGGTCGGCGACCGAGTGGTAGCGCAGCAGTTCCTCGATCATGCGGTCGTCGTCGATCCACTGCTTCTGCTGCAGCAACGTGACGACACCGAGCGAGATGTTGTTCGCCGTCGTCTCGTGGCCCGCGATGAGCAGCAGCATCGAGACGCCGGAAAGCTCTTGGGGCGTCAGCAGACCGCCCTGGAGAAGCCTGCTGATCAGATCGTCGCCAGGGCGCTTGGACTTGATCGTGATCAGCCTGTTGATGTAGCGGAGCAGGTGTTCGGACGCCTTGTCCCGTTCCTCGTCGGTCGACGTCAGCGTCACGAGGACCTTCGTCTTCTCCTCGAAGAAGTCGCGGTCCACTTTGGGCACTCCCAGCAGGGAGGAGATCACGAGCGACGGCACTGTCAGAGAAAAGTCCTCGACGAGCTCCGCGGTGTTGCCTTTCGCCAGCATCTGGTCGATTGCACGGTCGACGATCTCCTCGACCGCCGGGCGCAGTGACCGGATGCGGCGCACCGTGAACTCGGGGATCAGCGCCTTGCGGAACCTGTTGTGGTCGGGCGGGTCCAGCGACACGAACCAGCCGGGCACGTCGTCCGCGGACGGCGCGCCCACGGTGCGCGACGGACGCGGAAAGCCTTCGTGGTCCGGGTTCGAGCTGATGCGCGGGTCGGTGAGCACCGCACGCACCTCCTCGTGCCTCGTGACCAGCCAGACGGTCTCACCGGACGGCAGCGCGGCCTTCACCAGGCCGGGCCTGGTGCGGAAATCCTCGTACTCGGGGGGAGGGAACGGTGCGCCGGGGCGGCGCATCATGAACGGGACTAGGTCGGCGTCGGCACTGGTCATGTCATACCTCGTAGAACTGGCGGACTTGCCCCACGATGTAGTCCTGGTCGTCCTCGGTCAGCTCGGCATGGGTGGGGAGGTAGAGCCCGTCCTCGGCGAACCGGTTCGCGTTCAGCGCCGGCCACACCGGGTCGAGATAGCCGGGCTGCCTGCTCATCGGCTTGAAGAAGAGGCGGGTCTCGATCCCCTTCTCCGCGAGGAACCTCATGAGCTCCTCACGGCGTTCAGCACGCAGGTCGTACATCCACAACACGTCACGCGGCGGCATGAGCGTGATTCCGTCGATGCCCCGAAGGCCTTCGTCGTACCGCTTCTCGATCCGAGAGCGTGTTGCGATGATCTCGTCGAGGCGTTCGGTCTGCGCGAGCGCGACCGCCGCCTGCAGGTTCGTCATGCGGAAGTTGTAGGCGAGCTTCTTGTGCAGGAAGCTGTGGTCGCGGGTGAACGCCATGCCTCTCAGATGGGCCATCTGCCTCGCCAGGTGCGGGTCGTTCGTGACGCAGATGCCGCCCTCGCCGCTGGTGATGATCTTGTTGGCGAACAGTGAGAACGCCGCGATGTCCCCGGTCGGCTTGACACCGTGGGCTTCCGCGGAGTCCTCGACGACTCTGAGGTTGTACTCGTAGGCCAGTTCGAGGATCGGCTCCATGTCGCACTGCCGGCCGTAGACGTGCACCGGCATGATCACCTTGGTGCGCGGGGTGATCTTCTCCTCGATCTTCGCGACGTCGATGTTGAGATCGTCCGCGCAGTCGACGAACACGGGCGTCGCACCGGTGTAGGTGACGGCCCACGCCGACGCGATCATGGTGAACTCGGGCACGATCACCTCGTCGCCCGGCCCGACTCCCAGCGCGCGCAACGCGAGCGTCAGCGCTGTCGTGCCGGACGAGCAGGCGACGCCGTGCTGAACACCGTTGTAGGCGGCGAAAGCCTCCTCGAACCGCGGCACGTACGGGCCCTGCGAGGAGATCCAGCCGTCCGTCACGGCCTTCGTCGTGTACTCGAGCTCGTTGCCGCGCAGGGAAGGCATCGACACGGGGTAGCGGTAGCTCATCGTCAACTCACTCCGTGTTTCTACTTCTGGGCCAGCGCGGGAAGGGAAAGGACGAGGTCGGCGGCGGTCTTGCGGCCACCGGCGGCGTGCTGGAGCGCGGCGAGACGTTCGGCGTTCTCGCGGAACTCCGGGTTGTCCAGAACGCGGGTGAGCTTGTCCACGACGTCGCGCGGGTCGACGGTGTGCGGTTTGTCCAGCGTCAGCCCGACTTTGAAGCTCTCCGCCCGCACGGCCTGGTCGTAACAGTCCACCCACAGTGGCCGCGACACCATCGGCTTGCCGAAGTAAATGCTTTCGGTGTAGGCGTTTCCGCCCGCGTGCGTGAAGAACAGCTTGACGTTCGGGTGCGCCAGCACATCCAGTTGCGATGGCACCCACGTCTCGATGCGCAGGTTGGACGGCAGATTGGACGGCAGGAACTTCTGCTGGTCGCGCGGCAGCTTCCACAGGATGGAGTGCTTGCCCTCCAACGTGTAGGCGACCTGCACGAACGCCTCGACCTGGGGGCGGGTCAGCCGGGTGATCGTACCGAAACCCATGTACACCACGGACTTCTGCGCGTCCAGCCACGCGCCCAGCTCGCCGGGATCGGCCTGGGGGAGCGGCGGCACCAGCGCGCCGACCGTGCGGATCTTCTCCGGGATGTCGAACGGGTAGTCCATCTCCGGGATCGAGTAGCACAGCACCAGCTCGGACTTCTCGACCCGCGCGAACTGGCCGCGTGCCTCGGGGGAGATGCCGAGCTCCGCGACGACCTTCGCGTTCTCGGCGTTGCGTTCCTTGTTCTGCTCGGAGAACGCCATCGCGAGCGTGCGCCACCCGAAGAGCCGGTTGGCCCAGCGCTGGGTGAACGACATGTCCGCGGGCAGGCCGGTGTGCGGGCGCGGGAAGCCGCTCGGGGTGTAGGACGGGCCGATCGGCACCGCGGACGTGACGAGGTTCGACGGCACGAACGGGTTGCTGATCACGTACGGAATTCCCTTGGTGATCGCGACCTCGTAGCCGAACATGCACATCGACTCGACGACCATCAGCGCCGGCTGGATCTCGTCGACGAGCCCGGCGAGCGCGCGGTACTTGGGAACCCGCAGCGCGGGCCGGTGCGTCTGCTCGATGACGGCTTTGCGGGCCTTGAACCTCGACCGCTGCGTCACCTTCGCGTAGATGTCGTCCGGCCACGTCACCGACGACATCTCGGGGATCACGTCACCGAGCGAGCGGAACCGGATCGGCGAGCCGACCGCCGCTGCCTCGACTTCCTCGCGGCCCTTGTCGTCGGTGGCGAACCACAGGTTCTCCACGCCGCGGCGCGAGAGCTCCTCCGCTAGCACGAGCATCGGGTTCAGCAGGCCGCTCTCGGGCAGACTGACGAACAGGATCGGCCGCTGGCTCATGGACTTCACCCTTCTGGCGCCTGGTGAACGCGAGCCTGCCCGACGTCCTGCGGGTGTGTCCTGGGGTGACAGTCTTCTCGAGAAGAAGCCCTAGTGTTGGAACGCACCCCAGGTCGAGGAGAACACCTAGAACCGGCGCGTATCGATATCATGAGGATGTGTCCGCCTGGGACGCTCGACGCCGACTCGTCGTGGCGAGAGGTACATCATCATGACCAGGACGTCCGACAGCAGCATGACCAAGGCACGGCTCGCGGGACTCATCGAGCGCGACGACCAGTGGGCCGCCTTGGAGACATTGCTGACGGACTCCCTGTCAGGATCCGGAAGGGTCGCTCTGCTCACCGGTCCGGTGGCGAGCGGGAAGACCGAGCTGCTGCACGCGTTCGGTGAGGCCTGCGGCGTCAGCTTCGTGAAGGCGACCTGTTCGGCGTTCGAGCGCGACCTGCCTTTCGGTGTGGTGGGCCAGATCTTCCATCCGCTGGACGCACCGGCCGAGGTCGGTGAGCTGCTGGACGCCGCCGCTCGTTCCGCCGACGGGCCGTCCGCGCGGCAGCTGCACGCGTTGTGCATCGCGTTGATGGACCTGACCGCCGAGACACCACTGGTGATCGGCATCGACGACGTGCAGCACGCGGACTCGTCCTCGTTGCACTGGCTGCTCTACCTGATCCGGCGGCTCGGCCAGGTCAAGGTGTTGCTGATGCTGAGCGAGACCGCGTCGCCGCGTGCTGCTCACACCGCGTTGCACACGGAACTGTTGCGGCATCCGCACTGCCGGGATGTCTCGCTCGCCCCGCTGGGTTCTGTCGAGGACCTGTTCGAGACCGCGATGCACGCTTCGGAAGCGATGTCGCTGTCCGGTGGAAATCCGTTGCTGGTGCGGTCGTTGCTCGATGACCAGCGGTTGTGCAAGCCGCGCGACGACGGTGGTCTGGTGATCGGGCCGAGCTATCGGCGTGCTCTGGTGAGCTGTCTGCATCGCTCTGATCATCACGTCTTGCCGGTGGCGAGGGCTTTGGCCGTGACGGGTGATGGCGCCACACGGGAGTCGTTGGGGCGCTTGGCCCGCGTCGATGTCGAGACGGTGGATTCCGCGCTGGACGTGATGAACGAGGCCGGGCTGCTGTCTGATGGCTGGTTCCGCGACCCGGCCGCTCGTGGTGCCGTGCTGGACGACCTGTCCGCCCAGGACCGCAAGGAGATGTATCTCGGGGCGGCTCTGCTGCTGCACGACGAGGGCGCGCCTGCCACTGAGGTGGCGCCGTATTTGGTGATGGCGGACCACTCCGAGAACCCGTGGATGGTGCCGGTGTTCGAGGAGGCCGCCGAGCACGCGCTGCGGGACGAGCAGATCGACACGGCGTTGCGGTATCTGGAGCTGGCGCACCGGGCCTGTGTCGAGGTGCACGGGCGGGCGGCGATCGCGGCGAAGCTGGTGCGGGTGGAGTGGCGGGTGAACCCGTCCGCGGCCGGTCGCCGGTTGGGGACGGTGGTGCCGGCGATGCGGGCCGGGCAACTGTCGGACCGCGATGTGAACTCCTTGGTGCAGCCCATGTTGTGGAACTGCCAGGTCGACGAGGCCACCGAGGCTCTGGAACGGGTCAGGCGTTCTGCCGCGTCCGGCAGCGGGTTGCGGGCGATGGAGCTGTGGCTGGCCTGCTCGCATCCGACTCTCGCGCGGCGTCCGTCGTCCGAACCCGTGAAGACGCGCACCGTGAGCCTGACGTCCGGGCCGATGCTGAAGGCGGTCACCGCCTTGGCGAACGTGCTGACGTACGGGGCCAGCGACGCTTCGGCCACCGATGCCGAGCACGTGCTGCAGGCGGCCCGGCCGTCGGACAGCGGGTCGTGGGGGCCGGAGTCGGCGATGCTGGCGTTGCAGGCCTTGGTGTACGCGGATCGGCTCGACGTCGCCGCGCAGTGGTGCGACCGGCTGCTGGAGGAGGCGCGGGTCAAGAACCTCGGGGTGGCGCGGGCGTTCTTCTCGTGCGTGCGGGCCGAGGTGTCGTTGCGTCGCGGCGATTTGAGCACTGCCTTCGAACATGCGCAGAACGCACTGGACTTCATGCCTGCCGGTGGGTGGGGGGTGGCGCTGGGGATGCCGCTGGGGATCCTGATCAACGCCGCCACGAAGATGGGGCGGCACGAGGACGCGGCTTCCTTCCTGGAGCAGCCGGTGCCTGAGGCGATGTTCCAGTCGCGGTACGGGTTGCACTACCTGTATGCGCGCGGCCACCACTACTTGGCGACTTCGCGGCACTACGCGGCGTTGGCGGACTTCTTGTCGTGCGGTGAGCTGATGACGTCCTGGGGTGTGGATCAGCCCGGGGTGGTGCCGTGGCGGACGTCGGCCGCGGAGGCGTGGCTGCTGCACGGGGCGAACCGGGACGAGGCGAAGCGGCTGATCAACGAGCAGCTGGCCCGGTTGGGGCCTGAGGGTTCGCGGACTCGTGGGGTGGCGTTGCGGTTGCTGGCCGCTACGAATCAGCCGCACAACCGGCCGCAGCTGTTGCAGGACGCGGTGGTGGTGCTGGAGGAGTACGGGGACCAGTACGAGCTCGCTCGCGCTCTCGCCGACTTGTCCAAGGCGCATCAGGCCCTGCGGGAGCATCGGCGGGCTTGGACGGTGGCCCGGCGGGCTTGGCACGTGGCGAACGTGTGTGACGCGGCTGAGTTGTGCGAGGAGTTGTTGCCTTCTCGGGGGAAGCCCGACGAGGATGCTCCGGCTGAGGAGAAGCCGGTTGATCCGATCGCCACGTTGACCGATGCCGAGCGGCGGGTGGCCGCGTTGGCGGCGGTGGGGTACACGAACCGGGAGATCGCGTCGAAGCTGTACATCACGCCTTCGACGATCGAGCAGCACCTGACTCGGGTGTATCGGAAGCTGAACGTGAAATACCGCAAGGACCTGCCCGCGGACCTGCACTCGTACCTGCCGAGCACGGCCTGATCCGCGAAAACTGTCAGACCTGCCTGAGATAATCGAAGAAGGGGTCCCCCTGGCCGGGCACGGCCCCGGCAAAGTCGTTTGTCCTGAATGCAAGGCGGGCACGGCGCTCGTTGATCATGTGAGTGTCTA
>NZ_JYJG01000458.1 GCF_000955955.1 Lentzea aerocolonigenes | reverse complement strand
GTGCTCAACTCCGTGGTCTCGCCGCACTACGCGCACGTGGCCCAGGGCGTGGAGGCCCAGACCGCGGCCGAGGGCAGGCTGTGCCTGATCGGCACCACCGGTGGCGATCCCGAACGCGAGCTCGCCATGGTGAAGTTCATGCGGGAGCAGCACGCCGAGGCGGTGATCCTGGTCGCGCATGGGCCAGTACGCGCACGCGTTGACCGCGATCGGGTCCCGGCTGGTGTTGTGCGGCCGGCCACCGCTCGGCCCCGACGTGCCCGCGGTCGTCGTGGAGTACGACAACGACGGTGGTGCGTTCGCGGCGACCAGTCACCTGCTGTCCGCCGGCCACGAGCGGATCCTGTGCCTCGGCAAGCGTTCCGGCTACACCACGCAGGAAGGCCGGGTGGGCGGGTACCGCCGGGCACTGGCCGCGCACCGCGTGCCGCACGATCCGGCGCTGGAGGTCGAGGGCACGACGATGGAGTGGCACGAGGGCTACCGGATGATGAAGGAGCGGCTGGCCGCCGGTCCGCGCGACTTCACCGCGGTCTTCGCTCTCAACGACCTCATCGCGAGCGGTGCCTGCCGGGCACTGGCCGAGCAGGGCATCCGGGTGCCCGACGACGTGTCGGTGGTGGGGTTCGACGACCTGCAGCCGTCGCTCGACCTGAACCTGACCAGCGTGCACCTGCCGCACGAGGAGATCGGCCGCACCGCCGTGCGCCTCGCGCTGG
>NZ_JYJG01000457.1 GCF_000955955.1 Lentzea aerocolonigenes | reverse complement strand
GGTGGTGCGGGACTCGGTTCGTCCCCGCGTGTCCTGAAGGCGGCTCACTTCGCCGCAGCGTGCTCCTTCGCCAGTTCCTCCGCGACCTTGTCGCCACCGGCCTGCCGCCACTGGGCGACCGCGTCCTTCCACGCGGACACGGGCTTGCGGCCGAACACGATCGCCCCGATCGCGTCGCCGACCGTCCTGGTCAGCTCGGCACCCTTGCTCGTGCGGGTCGCGGACCGCAGACCGGCCTCCGGATCGGGGATGCTGCGCGGCAGCACCGCCTTCTCCCACTCGTGGACGGCCTTCGCCGCCTCGGGGAAGCCGGGCAGGTGCAGCACGGCGGGCGCGGCACCGAGGTACTTGATCGGCAGGTTGACGTTGTTCTCCACCTTGAACAGGTCGGTGGTCTTGATCCCGCCGGAGTCCTTGGTGAAGTGCGCGCCCTCGACGCCGTAGTTGACCAGCTCGTACTCGGACGTGCCGAACGGCGCGCTGAGGTAGTTGGACACGCGCAGCAGCAGCTTGATCCGGTCTGCACTGGCTTTCTTGAACGTGACGTAGCCGAAGATCCCTGCACTCTGCCACGGTGTCGCGTTCGGGCCGTACGGACGGGCGAGGTCGAGCTCGAAGCGACGGTTGATGCCGGACAGCGCCTCCGCCACCGCGCCGAAGCCGTCGGTGAGGGAGAGGACGGAGGCGTTGTAGTAGAAGGTCTTCACGTCCGTCGCGCTGAGCGTGAGGCTGTCCGGGTGGTAGGCGCCCTTCTCGGCGAGCCTGCGCATCACGCCGAGCGCTTCCTCGAACTGGGGTGTGGCAAGGGTGGTGTTGAACTGGCCGTCGCGCAGCTCCCAGGCGTTCGGCGCGCCGAGCGAGCCGGCGTGGTAGGCGATCGAACCGAAGCTGCCGAACACGCTCTTGGACCCGCCGATGCCCCACCGCCGGTCTCCCGACAACCGGGTCAGCGCGCCCACGAAGTCCTCCGTGCCCCATTCCTCGGGGACACCGGCCTGCTGCAGCACCGTGCGGTTGACGTAGAGGCTGTTGCCGGGCTTCGGCCGCTCCAGCGGTACGCCGTAGATCCGGCCGCCGATGCGGCCCATGCCCTGCCAGGCGTACTGGGGGATGTTGGCGAGGCCGGGATAGTCCTTGACCGCGTCCCCGCCGACGAAGTCGGACAGGTCCGCGCACCGGGACTGGATGAACTCGTGCGAGCGGGGCAGCTGGAGGTTGCTGAACATGATGATGTCGGGCAGGTCGTCGCCGGAGGCCATGAGCGTCGTCATCTTCTGGCCGTACTCGGCGTCCGGGACCACGACGACCTTGAGGTTGACGTTCAGCGCCTTGTTGACGGCCTGCCAGAACCGGTTGCCCTCCAGCGCTTTGGGCGGGGCGCCGTAGGTGATGACCATCGCGGTGACGTCCGAGCCATCACCCGGTGCTTCCGGCACCGACCGGACGAGGTTCCGCGGGTAGTCGAGGTACAGCGGCTGCACACCGGACTCGTCGCCCGGTGCATCGGGCTTCGGACCGGCGAACGGCACGTACGTGGGCCAGGGAACCACGTTCGTACCGGCGTTGCCGACACCGCCGTTCGATCCGCTGCCGCAGCCGGTGAGCACGGTGGCGAGTGCACCGGCACCGGCGAACTTCAGCAACGACCGTCGGCGAAGAGGAGAAGTCATGGGGTCGCTCCCTCCTTTCTCGATAGGTGGTTCAGGCCTTCACGGCGCCGGTGAGCACGCCCTTGACGAAGTAGCGCTGGAGCAACGGGTAGATGCAGACGATGGGGGCGGTGGCCAGGACGACGACCGCCATCTGGGTCGCCTGGGGAGCCGACACGACCGCGGACTCACCGGTGAGGTCGGCGCCGCCGGTGACGTACTGGCGCAGCACCGTGCCGATCGGCCACTTCGTCTGGTCGTTGAAGTAGATGATGGCCTCGAAGAAGCGGTTCCAGTAGGCGACCGCGTAGAACAGGCTCACCACCGCCAGCACCGCCTTCGACAACGGCAGCACGACCCGCCACAGCATGGTCAGCTCGCCCGCGCCGTCGATGCGGGCGGCCTCCAGCAGTTCCGCGGGGATGGACTGGAAGAAGCCCCGCATCACGACCAGGTTGAACACGTTGATCAGGAACGGCAGGACCAGCGCGGCGTAGGTGTCGAAGAGCCCGGTGGTCCGCACCACCAGGAACAGCGGGATCATCCCCGGCGGGAACAGGAAGGTGAACAGGATCAGCAACATGATCGGCCGCCCGCCGTAGACGCGGGGCCGCGACAACGCGTACGCGAGACCCACCGTGCACACCAGGCTGAGCGCCGTGCCGACCACCGTGACGCCGGCGCTGACGAGCAGCGCCCGCGTCACGACGCCGCCGTCCAGGATCTCGGCGTAGGCGCCGATCGTGAACCGCTCCGGCCAGATCACCCAGCCGCCGTTGGCGATCACGTCCTGCGGCGAGGCGAGGCTCGTCGCCACCACCGTCCACAACGGAAACAGCACCAGCAGCACGACGACGGTGAGTGCCACCGCCTTCGCGGCCCGCAGGCCCGGTCCCGGCCTGCCCTGCCACGCCGGATAGGTCACCGCTGGTACACCCCCTGTTCGCCGAGCCGGTGCGCGACCTTGTTGGCCGTGTACACCAGCGCGACACCGATGAGTCCCTTGAACAACCCGGCGGCGGCCGCGTAGCCGAACTCACCGTTGGCGAAGCCGGTGAAGTAGACGAACGTGTCGAGCACCTCGCCCGTCTCCGGCCCGACAGCCTGCCGCTGCAGGAAGAACTGCTCGAAGCCGACCTGCAGGAACTCGCCCAGCCGCAGCACCAGCAACAGCACGACCACCGGACGGATGCCCGGCAGCGTCACGTGCCAGAGCCGGCGCCACCAGCCGGCGCCGTCCAGCACCGCCGCCTCGTACAGCTGGTCGTCCACTTGGGACAGTGCGGCGAGGAAGATGATCGTGGCCCAGCCGCACTCCTTCCAGATCAGCTGCGCGACCACCAGCGGCTTGTACGTGTCCGGGTTGCCGATGACGTGGATCGCCCCGAGATCCAGGTCGCCGAGCCAGCCGTTGACCACCCCCGCGCCGCCGAGCATGTGCTGGAACAGCGCCACGACGATCACCCACGACAGGAAGTGCGGCAGGTAGACCACGCTCTGCACGAACCGTTTGACGGTCGAGCCGACCAGGCTGTGCAGCAGCAGCGCCAGGGCGAGCGGCGCCGGGAAGAAGAACACCAGCTGCAGAGCGGCGATCACGACCGTGTTCGCGACCGCGTTCCAGAACTGCGGATCGCCGAGCATGTGCTGGAAGTTCGCCAGTCCGACCCACTGGCTGTCCGCGAGCCCCAGGAACGGCACGTAGTCGACGAAGGCGAGCACGTTCCCGAACAGGGCGCCGTAGTGGAAGACCAGGAAGTAGAGCACGCCGGGCGCCATCACGAGCAGCAGCACCAGGTCCCGGCGGATTCTCGGGCGGTGCCTCGGTTTCCCGGCGCGCGGTGGTGCCTGAGCACGTACCTCGCGGGATGGCCGCCTGGTCTTGACCGCGCTCACCTTCGGTGGCCCCCCGTCGTCACGATCGCCCTCGACCGGAACTCAGTGACCACGAAGATAAAACGGTTACATCATCAGGTCAACCATGGACTCCATACCTGTTGACAGCCAGGGCTTCTTCTCTGGTAAACCGTTTTACGCCACTTGGCTCCGACGGAAGGACTCATCCGTGCCGGAACTTCCTGTCGCGGTCCTCGCCATGCAGCCTTGGGCGCTGCCGGGCCTGTTCCCCGCGGATCTGCTGGAACGGCTGCGCGCACTGGTGCGGCTGGAGCCGGGTCCCGCTCTCACGTCGTTCGAGACCGACGAAGCCTCGTCCGTTCTGCGCGGCGCCGACGTTCTGGTGACCGGATGGGGTTGCCCGCGCATCGACAGCTCCGTGCTCGCCACCGCACCGCGGTTGCGTGCCGTGATCCACACGGCCGGGTCGGTGAAGGGCCATGTCGATCCGGCGGTCTTCGCGGGCGGCATCACCGTCTCGTCCGCCGCACAGGCGAACGCGGTCCCGGTCGCGGAGTACACCGTGTCTGCCATGGTGTTCGCGGCGAAACGGGTGTTCATCCGAGCCGGCTGGTACGCGCACGACCGCGCGGCGGGCGACTGGCGCTCGGGTCAGGGCACCGGACTCTTCGGCCACACGGTCGGGATCATCGGCGCATCCCGGACGGGCCGGCTGGTCCTGGAACGGTTGCGCGTGCACGACGTACGGCTCCTCGTCGCCGATCCGCACATCTCCGCACAGCAGGCCCACGATCTCGGCGCGGAACTGGTCGACGTGGACGAGCTGTGCCGCCGCAGCGAACTGGTCTCCCTCCACGCGCCCGCACTGCCGGAGACCCACCACCTGCTCGACGCCAGGCGGCTCGCCCTGCTGCGGGACGGCACGACGCTCATCAACACCGCTCGTGGCTCCCTGGTGGACACCGCCGCCCTCCTCGGCCACTGCGAGAGCGGCCGCATCGACGCCGTGCTCGACGTGACCGATCCCGAGCCGCTGCCACCCGGTCACCCGCTCCTGCGACTGCCGAACGTGCTCGTCACCCCGCACCTGGCCGGTTCGCAGGGACACGAGCTGCGCCGGCTGGGCGCCTTCACCGTGGCCGAGGTCGCCCGCTTCGTCCGGGGCGAGCCGCTGCACGGCGCCATCCGCGCCGGCGACCTCCACCGGATCGCCTGACGAAGAGATGTTATCGCTAACTGGGCTCACGGAGGCGCTGTGAAATTCGTCGAACAGTTCGACAAACCCAGCAATGTTAACGATCACAACACGTATTGCCCTTCTTCGCGACCCGCCACTAGCTTGACCGCAAGAGCCCACCGCTCACAGAGGCGCTCAGCGCGGAACGGAACTGATCTCGCGTGGCACCATCGATCCACAATGGACATAGCCGGCGCAGGCGCGGAACGGCACTGCGCGCCGTCCTCGCAGTCGGCACGCTCGTCGGCGCCGCATTGGTGACCGGGGCCCAACCGGCGGGCGCGGCCAACCCGATCGTCCCCGACCGCTTCATCGCGGATCCGTCCGCCCACGTGTTCAACGGGCGGGTCCACCTCTACGTCACCGACGACCAGACGAACAGCGGCACGTACTGGGACTCGAGCTCCTGGCGGTCGTACTCGTCGTCGAACCTGGTGGACTGGACCGACCACGGCGACATCTTCTCGATCCGCACCGGTTTCTCCTGGGCGAGCCAGTACGCCTGGGCCCCGGGAGCGGCGGCCAAGGACGGACGCTACTTCCTCTACCTCCCAGTGGATCGCACGAAGATCGGCGTCGCCGTCTCGTCGTCACCGCAGGGCCCCTTCACCGACGCCAGGGGCAGCGCCCTGATCGACAAGGCCCGCGACACCAACGTCGGCGACGAACCGATCGACCCGATGATCTTCACCGACACCGACGGCTCGTCGTACCTGTACTTCGGCACGCGCAAGCCGAAGGCGATCCGGTTGGGCGCGGACATGACGTCCACCACCGGGCCGATCATCGACCTGAGCGTGACCGGCGCGACCCAGTACGGTGAGGCGCCGCACCTGCACAAGGTCGGCGACACCTACTACTTCTCGTACTCGACCGGCTGGCCGGGACAGATCCACTACGCCACCGGTACCTCCCCGCTGGGCCCGTTCACCTACCGCGGCGTGCTCCTCGACTACGTCAACACCAGCACCAACCACCACTCGATCTTCGAGTACCAGGGGCAGTGGTACGTCGCCTACCACAAGAACGCCCGCGCGGGCGGTGGCGAGTACAAGAGGTCCGTGGTGATGGACCGCCTCTACTACAACCCGGACGGCACGATTCGCACCGTCGTCCAGACGCCCGGCGGCGTGGGTCCTTTCACGACACTCACCGCGCGGCACAGCGACCTCCGGCTCGACACCTCGGGATCCTCCGTCCAGCAGGCGACTCCGTCCACTTCCCAGTCTCAGCAATGGCAGTTCCGCGGCAGGGCGGGCGGGTACGCCGAGGTCGTGAACCGGGCATCCGGCTCGTGCCTGGCGGTGTCCGGCGGTTCGGCCGCGGACGGCGCCAACGTCGTCCAGTCCCCTTGCGACAACGGCAACAGTCAGCAGTGGACCGTGCGCGACGTCGACGCGACCACCGTGTCGCTGGTCAACCGCCTTAGCGGCAAGTGTCTCGACGTTCCGTCGTTCAGCAGGACTAGCGGTACCCGGCTCGTGCAGTGGGCCTGCAACGACGGCGCGAACCAGCGTTGGCGCCGCGCGGCCGTCCAGTAACGCCGAACGACGAGCCGGCCGGGCTTCGACCCGGCCGGCTCGTCACTGGCGTACTACCGACATCTCCGCGATCCCGAGGAACCCGGTCGTGGTGCGAGGCGCGCGACTGGTCAGGTCCAGCCGGAGACGGCCGGTGCTCACCGGGGTGAACGCGATCCTGGTCGGTTGGCCCGGCCCCGGCGCCCACTCGATCCGGGGGTCGCCGACCGGCACGAAAGTCGTGCCGTTCCAGTACGACACCGAGATCGTCGCGGGCAGGGCGTGTGACCCGTTCACGAGGAACGAGGCCTGCACCGAACGGATCGGCGCGCCTTCGAGACCGGACAGCGACACCCAGTCCGCCGCGTGGGCGCTGCTCACCTGCGGCAGCAACCCCGTCGCGGTCTTCAGGTAGTAGTTCGACCAGTACGTCGAGGCGTTGCCGTCGAGCATCGCCGCCGGGACGGTGTTCGGTGCGCCGGAGTAACTCGCGTCTGCCGCCGATGCCGCCGTCACACCAACAGGTCCGGCGGCCTCCGGTACGGGCCCAGACCCGAAGACGGCGCCGTTCGTACCGAAGGTCGCGATGCCGTCTCGCAGGCCCGGCGCGCGTGCCGTCACCGTGGTCCCCGCCGGACCGGTTCCCGGCCTGACCATCGCCAGCGCCAGGCCGTTGAACGCGGTTCGGGACGAGGCCTGGTAGTTCTCGGCGCTCTCCTGCCGGCCGTTGTCCAGTCCCGCCAGGCTGCCGTTCGCGACCTGGAACGTGATGGGGTTGGCGGCGTCCGGCACGACCACGCCCGCGCTGTCGACGACCTCGGCGGTGACGAAGGCGAGCGACCTGCCGTCACCGCTGTCGGCTTTGAGCCTGATCGCGTACGGGTCCCCTGCCGTGCGGACCTCGTCTCTGGCGACCTCGACCCCACCGCGCTTGGCGACCGCGACGAGGCGGCCCCGCTGGAACGGCACCAGCCACGTCAGGTGCAGCTTGCCCGCACTGCCGTTCGGGCTGGTGTAGCTGCCGGGATAGCGGCCGCCGGTGACGGTCTTGTCGTCGCCTGTCGCCTCCGTGGTCTCCCGGTACTTCACGCCGTATGTGGTCGTCTTCGTGTCGAACTTCCGCTCTCCCAACGACTTGTCGTTGAGGAACAGCTCGACGGTGTCCGCATTGCTGTACGCCCACACCGAGACGCGTTCGCCCGGTTTGTAGTTCGTCCAGTTCATCGGCAACAGGTGCACCATCGGCTCACTGCTCCACTGGCTGCGGAACAGGTGGTAGAAGTCCTTCGGGAACCCGGCGGTGTCCACGGCGCCGAAGAACGACGACTTCACCGGGAACGTGTTGTTGTACGGCGTGGGCTCGCCGATGTAGTCGATGCCGGTCCACAGGAACTGGCCGGCGAACCACTTGCGGTCTCGGTCCTTCTTCAGCCCGTACTCGC
>NZ_JYJG01000456.1 GCF_000955955.1 Lentzea aerocolonigenes | reverse complement strand
CCTCTCCAGGTTGTTGTCGTACGAGGAGGTGTTGCGCTTGCCCGGCGTGTAGTTCTCCCCGGTGTTGAGCTGCTCGGGATCCTGGTAATAGCCGCGCGTCGAGGTCGAGGACGACGACTCGCCCTCGAAGAAGAACTTGGTGGGATAGCGGGCGTGCAGCTGGTCGACCGAGGACGCGGTGTTGTAGTTCACGCCCAGCCCGTCGAGCATCCGCAGGATCTGGTCCTGCGGCGAGCCGGCCGCCGGCACCGACCGGTACAGGTGGCTGCCCATCACGACCGGGCGCGTCGTGTCAACGGACCGCACGTCGTCGATGAGGCGCCGGGCGATCGGCACCCCGGAGGCGGAACCGACGTCGTAGACCTCGTTGCCGATCGACCACATCACCACCGACGGCGAGTTCCTGGCCGCGCGCACCATTTCGCGGATGTCGGTGCTGCTCTCGGCGTCGAAGAACCGGCCGTAGTCGTAGGTCGTCTTGGACATGTGCCACATGTCGAACGCCTCGACCTGCAGCATGATCCCCAGTTCCTCGCACGCGCGGAGGAACTGCGGCGAGGGCGGGTTGTGCGAGGTGCGCACGGCGTTCACACCCATGCTCTTCATGATCCGCAACTGCCGGGTCGTGGCGTCCGCCGACACCGCCGAACCGAGCGCACCGAGGTCGTGGTGCAGGT
>NZ_JYJG01000455.1 GCF_000955955.1 Lentzea aerocolonigenes | reverse complement strand
ACGCCCTTGAGCTTCATCTCCACACCGTTGAGCGAGAAGCCGTTGTCCGGGTCGAACGCGAAGTAACGGACGCCCGTGCGCGTGCTGACCGCATCGACGGCCTTGCCGTTCACCCTGACCTCGGTGTCCACTGTGTACAGATGCGGCTGGTCCACCGACCACAGGACCGGCCGGTCGATCCGCACCTCGGTGGTCGTGGTGCTCGGCTGCACGGTCAGGGCGGCGCGTGCGGTGCCCGTGCCGACGACCTGTCCGCGCGCGTCCTTGACCGTGGAGACGATCTCCGCCTGGGCGCCGCCGTCGCTCACCGCGGTGGTGGCCACGCGCATCGTGGCGTAACCGGACTTGATCGTGGTCGCCAGGTTGGGCGTGGTCACCTGCACGCCCTGGCGCGTGATGCGCGTCGGCTCGGTGACGACCAGCCTGACGTCGCGGTAGATGCCGCTGCCGGAGTACCACCGGCTGCTCGGCGTCTGGTTGCGCACCTTGACCGCGAGCACGTTCGGGGTGCCGTCGGTGTGTGCGCGCGGGCTCAGGTCGAACGAGAAACCCGTGTAGCCGTAGCGGTGACGACCGAGGAAGGTGCCGTTGAGATACACCTCGGAGTCCATGTAGACGCCGTCGAACTCGATCGACACCTTCTTGCCCGCCATCGACGACGGCAGTGTGAAGGTCTTGCGGTACCAACCGAGACCGCCGGGCAGGAAACCCGTGCCGGGGTTGGTGTTCGGTCCCTGCGCGGGGTCGAAGCCGATGCTCCAGTCGTGCGGCAGCCGCGTGTCCCGCCAAGCCGGGTCGTTCGCGCCCGGCAGCGGCGCGTCCGCCCCTGTCTTGTTCACCAGCAGGAACTTCCACGCGTCGGTGAAGTCCGTTGCCCGCCCTGCGGCCTGCACCTGCTGCGCCGGTGCGGACTGTGCTGTCCCTTGTGGACCGCACACTCCCGCCACGAGCACGCAGCCGAGGACCAGTGCCAGCCCTCTGACCGTTCTGTTCGACCGACGAATCGCCAAGATCACACCACCTGAGGTATCGCGCGGCGCACTGTCAACAACTGTCAAAGCGAGCAGAGGGCGGGTCCGCGGCACCCTGTCGACCACCAACGCCGCTGAAGTGCTCAACCCACGTTGGCGTAGAAGTTCGTGACGTCCAGCTGCCCGCTGCCGGTGAAGACCTCCGTGCCCGCCTGCACGCTGGTGAGGTACTTCGAACTGCTCATCCAGCCGCGCCCGACGAGGTGGTTCAGGAAGTCGCGCGCGTTGAACGTGGCCGAGCTGGTGTTCGCCTTGCGCACGAACGAGTAGACGTTCCAGCCCGTCGAGCCGCCGATCCGGCCGCGGTACAGGTCCCAGCTGGTGCCCGCGACGTTCACGGTCGCCTGGAGGGTGCCCGCCGGGCCGGCGCCGCCGGCCCGGTACGTCCAGATCATCACCTCGTCGCTCGGAGTGGTGCCGCCGCCGGGGTTGGACATCGGGTGCAGCCACATGTCGTAGGAGACGTTCATGGCGCCGCCGCTGTGCCGCACGTTGTAGGTGAAGCCGGTGTTGACGTTCTTGTTGGCGGAGAGCTGCACCGGCAGACCGGTGCCGGTGCGGCGCCAGCCCCAGTGCCACCCGAGGATGGCCGCGTCGTAGGACTTGACCGAGTTGCCCGAGCCGGACCAGCTGTAGTTGGTGCCCCAGCTGATGTTGTTGCCGGACTGCGAGTTGTTCCAGATGCACTGCCAGCCGGAGCCGGAACCGGCACCCCAGAGGTTGTTGCTGATCCAGTACTTGCCCATGTCGTACGACCCGCCCGAGTTGCACGTCTTGGCCGCCTGAGCGGGCGAGGCCTGGACGATCACGGCGGCGAGCGCGAGAGCGGCCGTGGCGAGAACGACGCGAAACCGGTGGGCGAACATCCCCGTTGGCTGCATTCGAGCACTTCCTTTCGGGACAACGTTGTCGCTGAGGTCACCGTAGAAGCGGACGAATGCGCGAGGGCGCTCGCGGCACGTACCGTCAACAACTGTCAAGGGCCGTGCTCACCGGCCGGGGTGCAGACCCAGCCAGCCCGGCGACGGCGCGCCGTGGACCTCGCCGACGTACAACGTCAGCTGCTGGCGGAAGGCCTCGACCAGACGCCGGTCGCCCATGAACCGTTCGAAGCCCGCGAAGTTCGCGTTGCGGTACTCCCAGATCGGGCGGTAACCCTGGGGCGGCGCGACATCCGTGCGGACCGGCCACATGTAGAAGTCCGACTGGGTCTGCTCGGACAGCCACCAGTTCAGGTACAGCTTCGCCGCCGCGGGATGCTTGGCGCCCTTGAGAATCGCGGCACGTTGAGCCCAGGCCATGAACGGATCCGTGGCCGGCACCACGAACCGGGTGTTCGTCCCGGCACCGGGCACGAGCGCGCCGTCGGTGCCCAGCGCGACGGCCGCGGTGCCCGCCTCCACCCGGTCCGCCGGTTCCTGCGTGCCGCGCACCCAGGCCACGTCCTGCGCGACGAACCTCGCCAGCCAGTCCCAGCCGTACCTGTCGACGATCAGCTTGTAGAGGAACAGCACTGCGTCGTCGTCGTTGGGGAACGTCGAGACGATCCGCCCCTTCCACCGCGGGTCGAGGAGGTCCGCCGCGGTCGTGGGCGGGGCCGAACCGGTCTGGCCGGTGTTGTGGATGATCGAGAAGGCGTCGACGAAGATGCCGGTCCAGGCGCCGTCGGAGTCCTTGAAGGCGGGGTGGATCCGGGAGAACCCGGCCGGCTTGTAGGGCAGCAGCGCGCCTTCGGCCTTCCACCGCGGGAAGTCCTGGAGCGTCTGCAGCTGGACGACGTCGGGCACCAGCGTGCCGGTGGCCAGCTGGGTGTCGAGGCGGGCGTCGTGGAACTTGCTGTAGTCCACGACCATCTTCACGGTGATGCCGGGAAACGTCTTCTCGAAGGCGGCTTTGTTGCCGTCCTGCTGAGTCGCGGTGTCACCGCCCGCGTAGACGACGAGAGTGCCGCCCTCGGCCTTCGCCTCCCGGTGGAGCTGATCCAGGCTCTTGGTTTCCTCACGCACCACAGGACCCGAGGGCGCGGCCTCGCCACTTCCCCTGCCGGCGAGCATCCCCGCCGCCGCGAGCGCGCCACCCGCGAGCAGTCCACGTCGACCGACCGTCATGCCAGAGCTCCCTTCGTCAGGCTTCGACACTGACCAATTTAGCTGTCTTGTCAGCTATATTTGGCGTCCATTTGGAGCAATGCAGGCGTGTTTCGGCTCATCACAGCTCGTCAGTATTGCTGTACAGTCAGGTTTATGACGGACGAGCATCTCCATGACGAGGCGGTCGTGCTGTACGGGGACGTCCTGCGGCTCACCGACGCGGTGGGCGGACGGGCGGAGCAGCTCATCCGGGAGGCGTCGGGCCTCGGCGGCTCCGAGTTCGAGGTGCTGCTGAGGCTGGCCAGGCACCCGGAGGGCAGGACGACCAGCGCCCGCCTGGCGGAGGACCTGTCGTTCACCTCCGGCGGTCTGACCCGCCTGATCGCCCGCATGGAGGAGGCAGGCTTGCTGACCCGCCATCCGCACCCGGACGACCGCCGCGCGGCACTGCTGGAACCCACCGCACACGGCCGTGAACTGCTGCGGCGAGCACTCGAAGCGCATGTACCCCAGATCAACGCGGCACTGCTGGAGCCGCTCACCACGGTCGAGCGGCTGATCCTGCGCGAACTGGTCACGAAGCTGCTGGCCCACTCGTCGCGCGGTCCGGTGACACCCACGAACGGAGAACAACCCTGAAGATCCTGCTCATCGGAGCCACCGGCATGATCGGCTCGCGCGTCGCCGCCGAGGCGCTGCGCCGCGGCCACCAGGTCACCGCCGCGACCCGCTCCGGCAACGCGGACGCCCTGCCCGCCGACCCCGTGCTGTCGGCCACGGCGCTGGACGCCTCGGTGCCCACGCAGGTGACCGAGTTCGCGACCGGGCACGACGCGGTGGTCTCCGCGATCTCCCCTCCCCGCGACGGCACCGACCCCGCGCCCGCGTTGCCGGCCACCTACCGGTCGGTGATCGAGGGCGTCCGCACCGCGGGCGTGCGCAGGCTGGTCGTCGTCGGCGGCGCGGGCAGCCTGCAGGCCACGTCCGGGCCGCGACGAGGTGCCCGACCTCGACTGGACCTACATCTCCCCCGCCGACGAGATCGCTCCCGGCGAGCGCACCGGCACGTTCCGACTTGGCGGCGACAAGATGCTGACCGCCGCCGACGGCACCAGCTTCATCAGCGCCGAGGACTACGCGCCGGCCCTGGTGGACGAGCTCGAGCAGAGTCAGGCGATCCGGCGCCGCATCACCGTCGCGTACTGAGCATTACCTGCGGTACGCGCGGAAGTAGTCCACGACGAACTCCTTCGGGCGCGGATCGTTGGGGTCGACGTCGCCGGTCCACCCGGCGTTCTCGTAGATGCCCAGCAGGAAGCCCGACGCGTAGGCAGGCGACTGGTTCACCGTCCTGGTCAGCTTGTTGTCAACGTAGAGCTTGATCTGGGTGGGCGTCCACTCCAGCGCGTAGATGTGCATGCCGCCCGCGAGGTCGAAGCCGACCCCGACGGACTGGGTGTTCTGCTGGATGTTCGGGTCGTTCCACTTGAACAGGTTGTAGTTGAAGTTCCGCGGCGTCCGCCCGGGGTGCTCCATGACGTCGATCTCGGCGCTCTGCTGCGGGGTGTCCTGCTTGCCCACCGTCCAGAACGCGGCGTGCAGACCACTGCGCGCCGACGTCCGGCCCCGGATCTCGAAGTAGCCGTACTTCGGCGCGTACTTCCAGACCGTCGGAATCGTGTGATCCTGCGGCGAACCCTTGTGCAACCCCGTCCGCTGTCCAGTTTGGATACTGGAGACCTTCATCTTGTCGCCGTTGGCGTAGTACGTCGGCTGGTCGTTGTCGATGCGCAGCACGAGAGCGTCGTTGCGGAACCCGTACCGCGCCCGCGACCGCCACTCCGGCGTCCGCGACTCCAGGTAGTTGGTGATCCACAGGTTCGGGTCCAGCGCACCGGTGAACTCGTCGTGCCGGTCGAGGGTCCACCCCGGCTTCTGCAAGGGGTTCGGCGGAACGTCGGCCGCGGCGGCGGGGTGGGCGGTGCCCGCCAGAGCGGCTGCCACCAGCGGCCAGATCGCGGCGAATCCGATGAGGCGCCGGACACCTGCGCGTGCGTTCATCGCGTGGATCTCCTCAGCAAGGGTGCAGGGTGGAGATCACCGTATGAGCGCACGAAGGCACGAGGGCGTTTTCGCGACGCACTGTCAAGAAATGTCAAAATCGTCGAATTCGATTCGAGCAATGTCACCGACAACCCCGTTTGCCGTTAGCGTTCGCCCGAACGAGATGAGCGCGGGGGTGCCGGCGATGACGACGACGTCAGGCGGGGACGAGTTCGGGCGGGAACTGCGCCGGTTGCGCGAACAGGCGGGCCTGACCCAGGTCCAGCTCGCCGCGCGCCTCGGCTACCACCACACCTACGTCTCCAAGATCGAGAGCGGTACCCGCGAGCCGCGCATCGCGTTCGCGAGCAAGGCGGACGACGTGCTGGGCGCCGGTGGCGCGCTGCTCGCCGCGGCCACCAGGGTCCGCGCCCGGCAGCGCACCGACCTCGGCATCGTCACCGCGACCGCCACGGTCCCGGTGCCGCGCGCACCGCATGCCGGCGACTCACCGCGGGCCTCGCCGGCGGGAGAGGTCCAGCTGCCCGCGTACGGCGTCACCTGCCCGTCCCACGGCTCCGACGGCTGCGCGGCTCCGGTGCCCGCCGGACTCGCCGACGTGCCAGGTGTGGCCGGCCGCACCGTGGGAACCGAGACGCTGCACGGTTTCACGGCACTGCTGACGACCTACATCGAGGCCGACATCCGCGCGGTCGGCGGTGACCTCGCCCAGACCGTCGAGCAGGCCTTGCGCACGCTCATGACCGTGGTCCCGAAGGCACGCGGTGATCACGCCGGCGGCCTGCTGCAGCTGGCCGCCCGCTACGCCGACCTGGCCGGGTGGATGCGGGTCAAACGAGGCCAGCACGGCATCGCCATGACGTGGCTGCAGCGCGGTGTGGAGTGGGCGCTGGCGTCCGACGGTCTGGCGACCGCCTGCGAGTCGCTGGGCAGGATGAGTGTGATCGCGATGATCGAGGGCGACGGCCTGACGGCGCTCGAGTACTCCCGGGCCGCCGCGGCGGTGGACGGCAGCCGCCGGTGGACCGCCGTGCACGCGCAACTCGGCCAGGCGCGTGCGTGGGCCCTGCTCGGCGACCATCGCGAGTTCGCCGCCCTGACACACTCCGCGCGGCGTGGCGCCGAACGACTCGGCGACCGGGACCGCATCGAGGCGCCGTGGCTGACCGGAGTGGAGGGCGAGACGTTCACGGCCTCACACCTGGCAGCAGGTCTGCGCGACCTCGCGAAGGCGACCGGAGACCGGGAGATGGCCGGCCGCGCGGCGGCGTTCGCGGCGACTTCGCTGTCGAACGTGCCGTCCCGGATGCACGGCAGCCGGCTCGTGCTGACACTGCGTCTCGCCGACAGCGAAGCGTGCCGCGGGGACCTCGACACCGCCGTGCACATCGCCAGGCCGGTCATGCCCGCGGTGACCGCGTCGCTCAACACCACCATCCGGCACGAGCTCGACGGGTTGCGCGTCCGGCTCGGCACCCGGTTCGACGAGCTCTTCGACCCGCCGGTCAGCCGCGCAGGGCCTTGACCACGGCCTCGGCCACCGCACGGGCGCTACCGGGGTTCTGGCCGGTGATCAGGCGACCGTCCTCGACAACATAGGACTCGAACGGCTTGTCCGCGACGCTGTAGTTCGCACCGAGCGCCGTCAGCTCGTCCTGCAGGCTGAACGGGACCGCGTCGGCACGCTGGGCGAGCTCTTCCTCCCGCCAGGAGAAGCCGGTGACGTTCTTGCCCTTGACCAGCGGATCACCGTTGCGGAGAGGAACGTTGAGCAGGCCCGCGGCACCGTGGCACACCGAGGCGACGATCCGGCCGCTGTCGTAGAACTTCGCGGTCACCGCGCCGAGCTCGTCGGAGCGGAAGTCGAACATCACGCCGTGTCCGCCGGTGAAGTAGATCGCGTCGTACTCCTCGACGTCGATCTCGGCCACCTTCCTCGTGTTCTCCAGCAAGTTCATGAACTCGCGGTCGCGGTAGCGCTCGCCGGTCCCCAGATCGTCGAGAACCGTGCGGCTGAGGCTTTCCGGGTCGATCGGCACGTGTCCGCCCTGTGGACTGGCGATGTCCACGCCGAAGCCCTCGCCGGTGACGTGGTCGTAGAAGTGGGTGAGCTCGCCCAGCCACAGCCCGGTGCGATAACCGACCGCCTCGTACTCGCCCGCGTTCGTCACGATGGTCAGGATCTTGCCGGTGGCCACGAGGTCTCCTTGCGGTCGGATGAACTGTCCACTGTGACCACCGTACTGCGACTGGCGAACTAGGGCCTGTATCGACTCCGATCGTGGCCGCGACGCTGGGCGTGCCCACGCCGTCGAGAGCGAACAGCAGACAGCTGCCCGGCGGCGCGGTGCCCGGATCGGACGGGATCACCACTCGGTTCGACGTGGGCGAGACTGCGTTGGACGACAACGGAATCCGGCGCTGGTCGTTGTCCGCCGAGTGGGTCGTGGCGCCGATCCGCACCAGCACGAACCCCTTCACCGCCTTGTCCGTACCGACGGTGATCGTGGCTCCGTGTGCGGCGGCGGTAGGTGCGGTGGTGATCACCGGGCGGGGTTCGCGCGAACCGTCCGGGTTGAGCAGGTATGGCGGCACGAAGACGCGAACGCACGTGAGCCGACCTTCTGTCCACACTGGACTGCGCCGATCGGGTGCAGGCGCCGAATCCCCGGTTCGAGGCCGGCCGCGCTCAGTTTGGTGCCACCGCCCGCCCGGTCTGCGGTGAGATCATGCCCGCACAAAGCCCACGGCTCGCCAACCCTCTCGCGATACCGGGTATCGCGGCGATCGTGTTCGCCGGCCCGTCGTGCATCAGGACGACCTGACCGTTGGTGAGCCTGCCGTTGGCGCGCACGATCGCGTCGACGCTCGCGTTGTTCCAGTCACCCGAGTCGACGTCCCAGAGGATCTCGCGCAGCCCGTACTGGGCCTCGACGGACCGCACGGTCGAGTTGGTTTCCCCGAACGGCGGGCGGAACAGCTTCGGCGTGCCACCACCGGCCGCGGCGACGGCCTGCTGGGTGCGGGCGATCTCCGGTTCGATCTGGGCCCGGCTCAGCTGGGTCAGGTGCGGGTGCGTGTAGCTGTGGTTGCCGACCCACATGCCGGCGCTGACCTCGGCCCGGACCAGCGCCGGTGAGGCCGCGGCGAACTGACCCTCGTTGAACATGGTGGCGCGCAGGCCGTGCTGCCTGAGCGCGGCGAGCAGGGTCTGGGTCTTGGCCGACGGGCCGTCGTCGAACGTGAGCCCGACGTAGCCGGTGCAGGCGGCGGCCTGGGCCGGGCCGGCGCCGGCGACGCTTGCCGCGACCAACGCGATGGTGACGAGCAGTTTGCTGTGCACTCGTTCGGTCCTTCCGGGTGGTCCGTTACGTCCTAACGGGACAGTCCGAGGAAGTCGACCGCGTACTGGGCCATTCCGGCGACCACGAAGTTGTGCGACCCGTTCTGCACGCTGATGCCCTCGACCTGCACCGCGCCACCGAGGTTGTACCGCGTGCGCACCCAGTTCGGCTGCGGGCGGTCGGTGGAGGTCGGCGTCTGGCCGATGCCGGCCACGTTCGTCCACTGCTTGATCGCCTCGCCGAAGTTCGGGTAGCGCAACGTGTCGTCGTTGGTGCCGTGCCACAGCTGCATCCGCGGCTTCGGCCCGGTGTAGCCGGGGAACGCGCGGCGCACCAGATCGCCCCACTGCTGCGGCGTCTTGACGAGCTGACCGTTGGCGCACTGCGAGTTCCACTCCGAGCCGTTGGTCGTGGCGAAGCAGGCGAACGGCACCCCGGCGAACGCGGCGCCTCCCCTGAACACGTCGGGGTAGGCGCCGAGCAGCACGTTGGTCATCATCGCGCCGGACGAGTGGCCCGTCGCGTACACGCGGTTCGGGTCGGCGTTGTTGCGCTGCAGGACATGGCGCACCATCGACACGATCCCGAGGGAGTCGCTGCCGCCGCCGTGCCGCAGCGTCTGCGGGGACGCCACGTCGAAGCACTTGCTGGCCCGCGTCACCGACGGGTAGACGACGATGAACCCGTACCTGTCGGCCAGTCGCGCGAACTCGGTGTTGGTGTAGAAAGCCGGGCCGGAACCCGTGCAGTAGTGCGACGCCACGAGAACCGCGGGCCGGGGTTTCACCTTGTTCGGCACGTACAGGTACATCTGGAGGTTCGACGGGTTCGGCCCGAAGTTCGTCACCTGAGTCAGCTGCGCCGCCGACGCGGACGGTGCAGTGGTGATCAGCAAGGCGGCGATGATCGGTGCGGCGAGCAACCCGCGCAGCGCACGCCTCAGCAACTTCGGAACCACGATGATTCTCCCTTTGCGCGTTCAGGAAACGGCGGGCGGAGAAGGCCGACGCTACCCGCTTTCCGTTGAGCCGCAAAGGTTGTGCGTTCGAACAATCGAACCCGCTGCTCACGGAATTCGATTGTTCGACTCCGCCGAGTCCTCACCGAGCCGGCGCAACGCGTCCGCGAGCCGTTCCCTGCGAACCCGTTCCGCCCGCGCCGCGAGCCAGAAGCACAACACCCCGAGTGGGAGTTCGACGAACAGCGCCTGGGCCCAGGCGAGCGGGCGGTCACGACGCGGGCTGGACATCGTGTCGAACCAGGCGTCCACGAACAGCAACGCGCCGGTCACCGACGCGGGCAGCTGCACGTGGTCCCGCCGCCGCAACGCCAGCCACCCGGTGACGACCAGCATCGTCGCGAGCGCGATGTCGAAAATGACCCAGGAGAGCGTGTACTGGCGCAACGACGTGGTCAGGAACGCCCCGCAGCGCACCCTGGTGTCCGGGCACCGCTGCGGCGCGTTCAGGAAGTCGTTGAACAGCACACCCGCCCAGACCAGCGTGATCACGCCGGCGACCAGGTAGAACGGGCCGGCCCAGCGAGGCAGCCCGCCTCCGCGCTTCTTCCCCAACACGCCCGCGAGCCTAGTGAAAGCGATCATCTCGCGCTGGCTGCACGCTCTCGCCTCAGGCAGCCGCCGAGATCTTCCGGTGGTGAGCAGCGTCGCAGACAGGCTGTCTCAGCGTCGGCGTCGCGATCCTCTTCGGCAACACGGAGAGGTGTTGCACGCGAGAGTCGTGCGGCGACAGTGGCCGCCAGGCCCGTGGACGACAAGACCTGGCTGGACGGCACGCGAAATGAGCAGGTGCGCCGGGAAGGCGGGCCCGTGCTCGCCTCGGTCGTGCTCGAACGGGCCGCGCGGGCAACGTGCTGAGCACGCTGCCCGCGCGGATCGAGATCACAGCTGGTTGATGCGCACCAGGTTGCCGGCCGGGTCGCGGAACGCGCAGTCCCGCACGCCCCACGGCTGGTCCTCCGGCTCCTGCAGCACCTCGCCCGCGCCGGATGACGCGACCCAGGCCTGCGCGCGGTCGAACACGCTCTGCAGGTCCTTCGAACCGAGCGAGATCGCCGTGTAGACGCCCTTGGCCATGAGCACGGCGATCGTGCGGCGCTCCTCGTCGCTCACGCCGGGGTCGACGGCGGGCGGGTGCAGGACGATGCCGGTGTCGGGCTGGTCGGGCGGCCCCACGGTGATCCAGCGCATGGTGCCCTGGCCGACGTCCTTGCGGACCTCGAAGCCGAGGGCGTCGCGGAAGAAGCCGAGGGACTTCTCGGGGTCGTCTGCCGGCAGGAACGCCGCGGCGATGATGACTGACATGCCGGTCAACCTAATCGGACGGACCGGCCGCCGCTTCTCGATTCCTGATCGGCCTCATCACGGCCTTGGCCAGGCAGTTCGGGATGCCCTGGCCGTCCTCCGCCGCGACCTTGCGGTATTGGCTCGGCGACATGCCGACCAGTTCGGAGAAGCGGGTGCTGAACGTGCCGAGCGACGTGCAGCCGACCTCGAAGCAGACCTCGGTGACGGACATGTCGCCACGCCGCAGCAGGGCCATCGCGCGCTCGATGCGGCGGGTCATCAGGTAGCTGTAGGGCGACTCGCCGAACGCGGCCCGGAACGCCCTCGAGAGATGGCCGGCGGACAGGTGCACGCCACGGGCCAGCGCCGCCACGTCGAGCGGCTCCCGGTACTCGCGGTCGATCCTGTCGCGCACCTTCCGGAGCAGCACGAGCTCCTGCAGGCGCGGGTCTTGGGCGGTCACGATGAACAGCCTAAGCCCCGCGCCTGACAGTTCACTGACTCAGCACGCGCCCTGGTCGCGCCAGACGCCCCACTCACCGGTGGTGCCGGGCTCCTCGCCCTTCGTCCACCACTGGGCCTTCCACTTGCGACCCTTGTGCGCCACCTCGTTGCCGCCGGTGTAGACCTGCTCGCGATCCCACGCGGGCAGCGAGCAAGCGGGCGGGTTGGAAGTCGTGGTGGTCGTGGTCGTGGACGTGGTGGTCGGCGGGGTGCCGCCACCGATCCGCGGGTAGTCGGCCGTGATCGCGTACGACTGACCGCCGAAGGTGAAGACGAAGTTCGACGGCGTCGAGATCGGCAGCTGGTAGCTGACCGTCATCTCCACCGACGCGCCCGGTGCGAGCGACTGCCACGACGGCAGCGTCAGCTCCGCCTTCTGGAAGTCGCCCTTCAGGCCACCGACGTTGGAACCGCTGTGGCCCTTCGACACCACGCGAAGCCCGAACCCGGACTGGTCGGCCATGCCTCCGGGCGCGCTGGTGCCGTAGTCGAACGCGATCTTCGTGCCGCCGGGGATGGTGACCGCGGACCGGTTCGTGAACTTGATCTTCGGCGTGATCGGGTAGTTGTTGTCGCCCAACGCGAAGCCGTAGACGTCCACGTCGACCGCGAGCGACTGCGACTGCTGCGAGGACGCCTTCAGGTTGCCGTAGGGCGCGGCGCCGTTCAGGCCGGTGTTGATCGTCGACAGCAGCGTGTCGCCGATGAAGTACTCCTTCTTGGCGGAGTCGTACCCGTAGTCACCGGCGAGCTCCCAGATCATGATGCCGCCGAGGCCCTTGTCGCGCACGTACTTGGCCTTCTCCGCGATCGACTGCTCGGTCTCGGTGGACAGGAACACCTTCTTGTCGTTGTTCCACAGCCACGGCGACTTCAGCGTCGAGTCGTAGTACGGCGTGTACGTGCCGGTGAGGCGGTCGGTCGGGTCGTTGACCGGGTCGAGGCCGTACTGCGCGGAGTACGAACCGGTGACCTTGGCTTCGAGGTTCTTGGTGTGCCACAACGGGTTCACGCCGGACGGAACCTCGGCGCCGCCGGCGGTGACGTCGTGCCAGATGTTGTCGACGCCGGTCGCGCCGTTACCGCACGGCGTGGTCGAGCCGACCGAGGAACCGGTGCCGGGCGGGCACTTCGACTGGTCCGGCAACGCGGCCTTGCCCCACAACCCGTTCGTGCCACCGTCGACGCCCTGCCAGCCGCGCGAGTAGAACGGCACGCCCAGGTTGATGCGTCCGGCCTGCATCGCACCGCGGTAGTAGTGGTACGCCCAGTCGGTGTTGTGGTACCCCATGCCCTCGTACTGCGGCGCCGTGTACACACCGCCGGCAGACAGCTCGCCGTCCTTGCCGTCGTCGTAGAGCGCCGCGTTCGGGCCGACGAAGTGGTTCCACGAGCCGTGCAGGTCGTAGCTCATGACGTTGAGGTAGTCGAGGTACTTGACGACCTGGTACGACTCCTGGCCGCGCAGCAGCCAGCCGGACGCCGGCACAGCCGCGGTCAGCATGTAGTGCTTGCCGTCGGCGGCACCCGCGCGGTCGAGCTTCTCGCGCAACGTCTTCATGATCGCCGAGTAACCGGTCCACAGGTTGCCGCGGTTGGCGTTGGAGATCCAGAAGTCGTCGGGGTTGCCCGCGTGGTTGTTCGACGTCGCGTACTCGTAGTCGATGTCAGCGCCGTTGAAGCCGTACTGGCGCAGGAACCCGACGACGCTGTCCGCGAACGTGTCGATCGCGGACTGCGACTGGCCGAGCTGGTAGAAGCCGCCCGACGCGTTGCGCGTGCCGTCGGCGTTGAAGAAGCCGCCGGTCTCCGCCCAGCCGCCGATGGAGATCAGCGTCTTGACGTTCGGGTACTGCTTCTTGAACTTCGTCAGCTGGTTGAAGTTCCCCTTGTAGGGCAGCGACGGGTCCATCTCCGCGCCCGCGACGCCCGGCCACTCCATGCCGATCGAGGAGTTGCCGGCGTCGTTGGCACCGACCGAGATCTTGTTCTGCGCGTCGATGTGCGCGAACGCGTAGTTGAGGTGCGTGACCTTGGTCCAGGGGATGTCCTTGGCGAGGTAGCCGGGCTGGCCGTTCTTGCCGGTGCGCCAGCTGGTGAAGTACCCGATCACGCGGCGGGACTTGTCGGAACCCAGGTTCTCACGGCCGTTCGTGTCGTAGACCGTGCAGTACGGCACGTCGACGCCCGGCGTCTTGTACAGGCCGTCCGGCCGGCAGTCCTCATGGGCTGCGGCTGCGACGGGCGAGTTGGTCACGGCTATCACGGTCCCGGCTAGCAGAGCTAACACCGGGACCACTCTGGCGAGCAGTCGCAAGACGAGGACCTCCTGGCTAGGGCGGCGGCCACTGCCGGGAACGGTAAAATGGTCCAGACCTTTGCGTCAATAGTCGATCACTGACATTGGTTGTCAGTGATGGCGTTTTAGCGTCCTCCGCATGAGTGAGAACGATTTCGACTTCTTTCACGGCCGGTGGCGCGTGGCCAACCGCAAGATCGCCGACATCGTGGGCCGCGGCACCGAATGGGTCGAGTTCGAGGCGACGAGCGACTGCAGGCCGGTCCTGGGCGGTGCGGCCAACATCGACACCCTCCGCGCCGACGGCTGGGAGGGCATGACGCTGCGCCAGTACGACCCGGCCGAGGACGTCTGGCGCATCTGGTGGGCCTCCACCCGCGCTCCCGGCCAGCTCGACCCGCCGCTCGAGGGCCGGTTCACCGACGGGCACGGGGTGTTCTTCGGCGACGACGTGGTCGGCGGGCACGCGGTGAAGCTGCGGTTCGACTGGACGGCCGGCGACGAACCCGTGTGGCAGCAGCAGTTCTCCTACGACGACGGCCAGACGTGGGAGACGAACTGGGTCATGAGGTTCACGCGAACGGCCTGACCTGCGGGTTCAAAGTTCTTGCAAGAACCCGCGCGCATCCTGGGATCACCACCGAACTGGGGAGGTCACATGGTGGGCAAGAAGACAGCGGGCGTACTGGTGCTCGCGGCAGCGGCGCTCGTGCTCGGAGTGGGCACGGCATCGGCCGCTGGGGATGACAGTGGTCAGGGCACGCGGGTGACCGGGGTGGACAACCGCGACGCCGGGATCGAGTACGGGACCGACGGCAAAGACCAGTCGATCGGCACCGACGGCAAGGAGCAGTCGATCGGCACCGAAGGCACTCGCGTGACGGGCGGCGTCAGCAGCCAGGGCACGCGGGTCACCTCGGTGGACTCGGGTTCGCTGGTTCTGTGACCGGAAGGCCGGGACGTCACGAGACGCCCCGGCCTCTCCACGTCAGTGGTGGTGCTGGTGGACGACCGCGTGGCCCTTGCCGCGCCCGATCATCCAGCGGTTCACCGGCACCGTGACCACGAAGGCGATCGCCAGCGACACCGCCAGCGACGCCCAGAACAGCCAGGTCCCCAGGCCCGCCTCCATCGCGCCGGGCACCACCAGGATCACCCCGTTGTCGACGATCTCCATGACCGCGATCGACACCGTGTCCGCCGCCAGCGCGACACCGAGGGCCGCTTTGAACGGCAGGCCGGAGCGCAGCACCGGGCGCATCGTCAGCGAGTAGCCGAACACGAACGCGAGCACGATGGCCAGCACGATCGTGGCGAGGTTTCCCCAGCCCAGCGCCGTGCCGATGACCATGCCGAGCACCTCGCCGATCGCGCAGCCGGTGAGGCAGTGCAGCGTCGCGGAGATCGCCTGCCTGGTCAGGCTCACGGGAGCGTGGTTCATCTCGTCCTCCTTGAACGTCGCGTCAAACCATACCCCTAGGGGGTATCGGTATCAACCCGTACCCCGGTAGGGTTTGCTGCATGACGCGGCGCCGGTGCACCCAGTGGGTGCTGCTGTGCGCGCTCGTGTTCGCCGTCGTCGGGATGCACCATGTCGCAGCCGCGGAAACTCCGCACGCCGAGCACATGGCCAGCCATCAGCAGCAGGAACCGCATGAGCACGACCTGCTGCACCTGTGTCTCGCGGTGCTGGTCGCGGCGGCCGTCGCGCTGACGGCGTGGTTCCTGGTCAGGACGGCACTCCCCCGGCTCGCGGCACTCCCGTCCGCAACGCCGCCGAGCACCCCGCAACGTCCGCCACCGGGCGGAAGATCGCTCCTCACATCTCTCTGCGTGCTGCGGAACTGAGTTCAGTCCACTCAGCACTGTCCACCAACGTGAGAGAGAAGAAACCCTTGAAGAAGTCCCTCATCGGGGCTGCCGTCGGCATGCTCGTCTTGAGCGCCTGCAGCAGCACCGAGAACTCCCCTGCGGACGTCGCGTTCGCGCAGCAGATGGTCCCGCACCACGAGCAGGCGCTGGAGATGGCGAAGCTCGTGCCGGACCGCAGCAGCAACGACAAGGTCCGCGGCCTCGCCGAGCGCATCGAGAAGGCGCAGGACCCGGAGATCACCCGGATGAACGGGTGGCTCAAGGAGTGGGGAGCCACCGCCGAGCAGGACCACACCGGCCACGACATGGCCGGGATGATGAGCCACGAGGACATGGCGAAGCTGGAGAACGCGACCGGCGCCGCGTTCGACGAGCAGTGGCTCGACATGATGATCAAGCACCACGAGGGTGCCGTCGAGATGGCGAGGACCGAGCTCGACCAGGGCGAGGACGCTGACGCGAAGAAGCTCGCCCAGGCGATCATCGACGGCCAGCAGCAGGAGATCACCGAGATGAAGGATCTTCTGAAGACCCCGTGAGAACCGGGCGGGGGCCGGGCGACCGGCCCCCGCCCGAGCTAAACAATTCTCCCCGATTTTAGCAACTCGGAATGCACCCGATTTCGATCGAACGCCGGTCGAAACGTTTCTGGGGCGTCTTGACCGCACGGAAATCGTCCCCCACAGTTTGTGCATGTGAATGGCACCCGTGGCAGTGACATCCCCACTTAATCGTCGTTCGTTCGAACGTTGCCCGTACCGCGGTTTGCCTACACCTCGACGAAGAGGAGCATGCCCATGGCCGGATCGAACCATCGTCCGCACGCCGCTGCCGCCGCCGTCATCGCCGTGCTGCTCGGCGGGCTGGTGGCGGCGTTCACCGCGGCGCCGGTGTCGGCGGCGACGGTCGACACCAGCGCGTGGTACGTGCTGGTCAACCGCAACAGCGGCAAGGCTCTCGACGTCTACAACCAGGCCACGAACGACGGCGCCCGCATCACCCAGTGGACCCGCAACGACGGCAACCAGCAGCAGTGGCAGTTCGTCGACTCCGGCGGCGGCTACTACCGGCTGAAGTCACGGCTGTCGAACAAGGTTCTCGACGTCTCCGGCAACTCCACCGCCGACGGCGCCGGCATCATCCAGTGGACCGACCACGGCGGCGGCAACCAGCAGTTCCGCCTCGCCGACTCCGACGGCGGCCACGTGCGCCTGATCAACCGCAACAGCAACAAGGCCGTCGAGGTCCAGGGTGCCTCCACCGCCGACGGCGGCAACGTCGTCCAGTACAGCGACGCCGGCGGCACCAACCAGCAGTGGCAGCTCGTCCTCGTCGGCGGAGGGCCCGGCCCCACCACCACGACGACCACTCCGCCCGGCACGTGTTCTCTGCCCTCGACGTACCGCTGGTCGTCGACCGGCTCGCTGGCGAACCCGAAGCAGGGGTGGGTCTCGCTCAAGGACTTCACCCACGTCATGTACAACGGCAAGCACCTGGTCTACGCGACGACGCACGACACGCGGACGTCCTGGGGATCGATGAACTTCGGGACCTTCACGAACTGGTCCGACATGGCCTCTGCCAGCCAGAACGGGATGAGCAGCGGCACCGTCGCCCCCACGCTCTTCTACTTCGCGCCGAAGAACATCTGGGTGCTCACCTACCAGTGGGGCGGCACGGCGTTCAGCTACCGGACGTCGAGCGACCCCACCAACGCGAACGGCTGGTCGGCGCAGCAGACGCTGTTCACCGGCAGCATCTCCGGCTCCGGCACGGGCCCCATCGACCAGACGCTCATCGGTGACGGCACGAACATGTACCTGTTCTTCGCCGACGACCTCGGCAACATCTACCGCGCGAGCATGCCGATCGGGAACTTCCCCGGCAGCTTCGGCTCGAGCTACACGACGATCATGAGCGACACGCAGGCCAACCTGTTCGAAGGCGTCGAGGTCTACAAGGTCCAGGGCCAGAACCAGTACCTGATGCTCGTCGAGGCGATGGGGCGCAACGGGCGGTACTTCCGCTCGTTCACGTCCAGCAGCCTGAACGGCTCGTGGACGCCGCAGGCCGCC
>NZ_JYJG01000454.1 GCF_000955955.1 Lentzea aerocolonigenes | reverse complement strand
CCTCAGGGCGTTCGTGCGGAAGTCCCAGCCGCTGCGGCGTTATCTCCCCCGCTGAGCAGGAGGTAGGCGCTCGCCGTCCACGTGTAGGCGCGGTCCCTCAGGCCCTGGCCGGTGAGCGCGTCGAAGTTCTCGGCGAATCCGGACTTCTCGCAGGTCGCCCGGAACCGCGCGCTCACCAGGCCGGCCAGCTCCACCGCGCCACCCCGGCGCAGGCCGTCCTCGATCAGCACCGTGGCCGGGGCCCACACCGGGCCCCGCCAGTAGCCGTCGGCCTCGTAGTGCGGGGAGCTGAGCAGCTCGGTGGCCGGTCCGACCGACGTCAGATGTTCGGCGACACCACCGCACAACTGGTCGAAAACCTCGCGTGGCAGGTGCTCGCCGAGCACGACGGGCATCAGGTCGAGCAGGCTCGCGGTGGCCCGGAGCTCCCCCGACACCACACCGCGGCTGACGAACCTGGTGCCGTCCCACAGTTCTGCCAGCATCGCGGAGAGCATCTCATCGGCCCGTTCACCCCAGGGCGTCGCGTCCCCCACCTCCGCGGCGAGCACGGCCAGTTCCTTCATCTGCAGCACCAGGAACGCGGCCAGATCGGCCGACTCGACCAGCCGTTCGCGCAGGAACACGGTCGAGTTGTCCCAGCCGCTGTCGTTGCCGTGCTCGTAGTAGGGCAACGGGCGGCCCGGCGCCCGGCGGTGGTCGAGCCAGAACGACGTCCACGCCGACAGCTGCCGGTAGGCCAGTTCCGGATCGGGCACGCCGCCCAGGAGCGAACGCAGGCGGCTGAGCGTCCAGCCGTGGATCGGCGGCTTCACGAAGTTGCGCAGCACCTCGGAGTGGGTGATCGAGTCCGGTAGCGCACCCTGCGCGTCCTGGTGGTCGAACACCACCTGGAACTGGTCCCAGGCCAGCTCCGGTGCACCAGGGGCGAGCGCCAGCGCGTTGAAGCAGTGGTCCCAGCTCCAGACCTTGTCCATCCAGTGCTTGGACATCAGCACCGCGGGACGCGTCACGAACCCGGCCGGCGCGACGGTCGCCGACCAGATCACGTAGCAGGCCAGTTCGGCAGCCGGTGCGGACGGCGAGACAGCGTCCACGAACCGGCTGAACTCGTCGCGTGCGGCATCGACAGCGCCGTCGAACCCGATGTCGCTGTTGAACGGCTCTCGCGCGGTGGTGAACTCCTCGATCACCACCTCCCACGGTCCGTCACCCAGAACGACGGCCCGGTCGGCCGTCGCGAGATCCTCCGCACCCACGATCTCCGACTGTCCGGAAAGGACTGTCACGCGGAACCGGTGCCCGGTTTCGTACGACGTGAAGACCGCGCCGCCGGAGGGTTCGGCGAAGAAGTACGTGCCGGTGAACGGCGTCAGCGTCCGTTCGGCGGCCGCGATCCGCATCCCCAGGCCGTTTCCGGAGATCCGGAGCGTGTCAGGAGACGAGAACACGGCCTGGATCAGCGACTCGCCACTGCGCCACGTGAGCACCGCCGGGTCGGCGACGATCTCGGTGGGCTGCGACGGCACCAGGGACAACACGGCGTGCATCCCGTTGCGGTGCGACACCACGTGCACGTCCTGCGCGTACCTGGCCAGTCCCACCACCGGCGAGAGGCCGAACCACGAGCCGGCACGGCTGAACGGGATCTCCCGCACGGAGAACTCGGTGGCCACAGGTTTTCCCCTTCAGTCCTTGACGGCACCCGACGTGACACCCGCGGCGACGAACCGCTGGGCCACCACGATGAGCACCGTCGCGGGCACGGACGCGACCACGGCGGTGGCCATGATCGAGTTCCACTCCTGGTTGTTGTTGCCGATGTAGCGGTAGATGCCGAGGGTGAGCGGCTGCAGCGCGCCGCCGGAGTCGAGCGTGGCGGCGAACAGGAAGTCCGACCACGCCCACAGGAACGAGAACAGCGCGGCGGTCACCAGGCCGTTGCGGCTGGCGGGCAGCACGATCGAGACGAACGACCGCCACGGGCCCGCCCCGTCGATCTTGGCTGCTTGTAGCACCTCGTCCGGCACGGACGCCATGAACGACGTCAGGATCAGCACGGCGAACGGCACCGCGATGGTCGAGTCCGCGAGCACCAGTCCCCACACGGTGTTCGTGATGCCGAGCTTGACGTAGATGCCGTAGAAGCCCAGCGCCATGATGATTCCCGGGATCATCTGCGCGACCAGCAGCACGAAGCCGAGCGTCGGCCGGCCGGCGGGACGGAGCTTGGCCAGCGAGTACGCCGCCGGTGCCGCCAGGACCAGCGTCAGCACCACGGTTCCGGCCGCGACGAGCAGACTCGTGCCGAGGTACGGCAGCTGCTCGCGCAGCACCCGTTCGTAGCCCTCGGTCGTCGGGTTGACCGGGAACATGCTGGGCGGCTTGCGCATGTCGCTCATGGGTGTGAGCGACACGTTGACCATCCAGTACACCGGGAACAGCATCAGCGCGGTGAGCAGCACGCCGACCGGGGTGCGCCAGGACCTCATGCGAGCTCCTGCCTGCGCTGGGTGCGGATGTACAGCAGCCCGGCCACGACCGCGATCAGGATCAGCACGTTGCCGACGGCGGCGCTGGGCCCGAAGCGCGGCAACATGTTCCCGAACCCGAGTTCGTACGCCCAGGTGGCGAGCGTGGTGGACGAGCCGCTCGGCCCGCCCTTCGTCATGATCCAGATGATGTCGAAGACCTTCAGCGTGTAGACCAGACCGAGCAGCAGCGTGATCGCGGAAACCGGGCGCAGCAACGGGAACGTGACGTGCCAGAACGTCTGCCAGCCACTCGCACCGTCCAGAGCGGACGCCTCGTAGACCTCGCGCGGGATGTTCTGCAGCCCGCTGTAGAGCACCACGAGGTTGAACGGGATGCCGATCCAGATGTTCGCGATCGTCACCGCCACCAGCGACCAGTCGGGCGAGGTCAGCCAGTTGACCGGGTCCAGCCCCACGCCCTTCAGCACCGCGTTGACCAGCCCGGACTCGCTGTTGAGCAGCCACGCCCAGGTGGATGCCGAGACGATCAGCGGCAGCAGCCACGGAACGAGGAACAACGCGCGCAGCGTCGCCGACAACCGGAACCCGCGGGCGAAGAACAACGCCGCCGCGAGTCCGATGGTGTACTGGCAGAACAGCGAGATCAGGGTGAACAGGACGGTGTTCACCAACGCCGTGCGGAAGGTCGGGTCGCTGAACACGGTGACGTAGTTGTCGAACCCGACCAGCGGCGCACCACCGTGGACGAACGAGCGCACGGTGTACCCGCGGATGCTCAGGTCGACGTTGGTGAACAACGGATACGCGTAGCACACCGCCAGGTACGCCACGAGCGGGAGCAGGAAGGCCCAGCCGGCCAGCCTCGAACGCACCAGGTGCCTACTTCGCCGACGCCTGGGCGTCCCGCAGCGCCGCTTCCGGTGTCTTGGCACCGGTGAGCGCGGCCTGCACGGCACCCCACAGCGGCTGTGAGATCTTCGGGTACTTCGTGCCGAGGTCGTCCCCGGTGCGCCCCTTGGCGTTCTTCACCGCCTCCACCCACACGGCCAGCTCCGGCTGAGCCGAAACCTGTTGCTGCTGCACGGAAGGCACCGCGGAGATGTAGGTCAGCGCGGTGTCCGAGGCCAGCACCTTGTCCGGCGCGGTGAGACAGGTCGCGACGCGGCCCGCCTTGGTCTCGGCGTCCTTGTCGCTCTGCGCCGGAACCGTGACGAACTCGCCACCCGTCGGCGCGGGCGCGGTGCCGCCGGTCCGGCCGGGAATCGGGATCACGCCGTACTCGAACCCGGCCTTCTTCGCGTTGCCCAGCTGCCAGGTGCCGTTCTCGGTGAACGCGTACTCGCCGGTCGCGAACTCCTGCCAGCTCGTCGTCTGGGTGTTGCCGACGACCGAGTTCGGCGCGTACCCGTTGTCCAGCCACGACTTCCACAGTTCGAGCGCGGCCTTCCCGGACGGCAGGTCGGTCAGCGACGCGCCCGCGCCCCAGAACCACGGCAGGAACTGGAAGGTGCCTTCCTCGGTGCCGATCGCGGAGAAGGTGATGCCCTTCTTGCCGGAGGCCTTCACCTTGGCCAGCGCGGCGGTCAGCGAGTCCCAGTCCTTGATGGACGCCGGGTCGACGCCCGCCGCCGCCAGCACCGCCTTGTTGTAGTAGAGAGCCAGGGTGTTCGCCCCGATCGGCGTGCCGTAGGTCTGGCCGTTCACGACTCCGGCGGCGGCGAGGTTCGGCGAGACCTGCGACGCGTCGAGCCCGACGTCCTGGTTCGGCTTGAGCACTCCCGCCTCGGCGAGCGTGGACACCACCGGGTTGTCGAGCACCAGCACGTGCGGCGCGGTGCCCTGCTGTGCGGCGAGCAGGACCTTGCTGGTCAGGTCCGTGGTGTCGTAGGCCTGGCGCTGGATCTTCACGCCCGCCTCCGTGCCGCACTTGTCGATCGTCTTCGCCCACTCGGACTCGGCGGTGAACTGCGGATACGGGTCCCACACGGAGAACGCGTCCGAGGTCGTGGCGGGCGTCGACGAGCACGCGGTCACGGACACGACCAGGCCTAACGCGGCCAGCAGTCTCGTGGGAACAGAGGCGGGGAACATGGGGGTCCTTCCTGGCGGCTGCGCTGACGGCATGAGGTCGAACCGGTTCGACATCTGGAAGTGGGCGCCAACGTAATCGGGCGCGATGGTGTCTCGCAAGAGGGAAAGTTCTACGATGATGCGTAGTCGAACCGGTTCACCGGGAGGGTCATGAACATCGGAGAGATCGCCAAGCGGGCCGGGGTGTCCCGGAGCACCGTGTCGTACGCCCTGAGCGGGAAACGGCCCGTTTCGACGGCGACCGCCCAGCGGATCAACGACGTGATCGACGAGCTCGGCTACCGGCCGAACGCCAGTGCCCGCGCGCTGGCCGAGGGACGCACCCGCACGCTGGGGCTGGTGATACCGCCTGCGAGCGCCCGGCTCACCGACGTGCAGCTGGCGTTCGTCGCCAGCGTCGTGGAGGCGGCCGCGGTCCACGACCACGACGTGCTGCTGTCCCCCAGCGGCGGCGACCACGACCGGTCGTTCGAGCGGATCGTGACCGGCCGGCGCGTCGACGGCGTGATCCTGATGGAGATCCTCCTGCAGGACCCCAGGGTCGACCGGCTGACCAGCGCCGATCTGCCGTTCGTGACGATCGGCCACGTCGAGGACCCGGCCGCGTCGTGGTGGGTCGACGTCGACTACGCCGGGCTGATCAGCCGCTGCGTGCGCCACCTGGCCGACCTGGGTCACCAGGACGTCGTGCTGATCAACCGGTCCGACGAGCTGGTCGCGGCGGGGTACGGCCCGGCTCTGCGTGCGACGACGGCGTTCACGACGACTGCCGAGGAGTGCGGCATCAACGCGCACACGGTGTGCTGCGCGGACGAACCCGCCGCTGGTCAGGCGTGTTTCGAGGAGATCAGGACCCGCTGGCCGGACGTGACGGCGGCGGTGACGATCAACGAGGCCGCGCTGCCAGGAGTGCAACGCGCGCTGCACCGCGCCGGGCTCGACGTGCCGCGCGACTTCTCGCTGACCGGCGTGATCGCCGACCGGCTCGCCGAGGACTTCCACCCGCCGCTGACGGCCGGCGACGTGCCTGCGGTGGAGATGGCGCGGATGGCCGTCGACCTGCTGCTGGGGCAGATCGGCGACGAGTCGGCGACGCCGCGGCACAGCATGCTCGCACCGCCGATCACGCTGCGGTCGAGTACCGGAGCGCGCCGCAGGGCCTGAGTCGCTCGAACCGGTTCGACATGCGAGATGCACTTAAGAGGCCTCGAAACGTTTCGAAAATGAATTCGAAACGCCTGGCGATTGACGCCGTTCCGCGGCACTCCTACGTTGATCTTTCAGCTCCCTTCCCGAAAGGGTGTGGAAGATGCGCAGGCGTTCGTTCTTCGGCCTGGCTGCGGCCGGTGTGCTCACCCCGGCCGTCGCGCAGGCACAAGCTCCGGCGCGAACCCGGTGGGTGAACACCTGGACGTCCATGCCGCAGCTCTGCGAACCGGGCAACATGCCGCCTCCGCCGTTCACCCAGAACGGTCTGGTGCTGGCCGACGCCACCCTGCGCCAGACCGTCCGGGTCACGACGGGCGGACGGCGGATGCGGTTGCGCTTCTCCAACGCGTTCGGCGGCACGGTGCTGCCGATCACCGCTGTCACGATCGCACTCCCGGCCGACGGTCGCGCGGGAGTCAGCGCGATCCAGCCGGCCACGCTGCAACGAGTCACCTTCACCGGGCGGTCCTCAGTGGACGTTCCGAAGGGCGCGCTGGTCGTGTCCGATCCGCTGGACTTCCGGCTGAAGCCCGGATCGAACCTCACCGTGACGGTCTACCTGGCCCGCGGGCAGGCGTCCAACGACATCACCTCGCACCCCGGCTCGCGCACCACGTCGCACCTCCTGGCGGGCAACCACGTCGAAGCGGCCGACCTGCCCGGCGCGACCCGGACCGACCACTGGTACTTCCTCAGCGGCGTCGAGGTCCTCTCCGCCGCACCGGCCGTCGTGGTGATCGGCGACTCGCTGACCGACGGCCGAGGCTCCACCACCAACGGCAACGACCGCTGGCCCGACCAGCTCTTCAACCGGACGCGGGGCGAGGTCGCGGTGCTGAACCAGGCCGCGGGCGGCAACCGGGTGATGAACGACGGTCTCGGCCCCAGCGTGCTGGCCCGGCTCGACCGCGATCTGCTGGCGCAGAGCGGGGTCCGGTGGCTGATCCTGTTCGAGGGCGTCAACGACATCGGCACCGCGGCCACGACAGAAGCCGCCCAGAAACAGGTGGCCGACGACCTGATCTGCGCCTACCAGCAGATCCTCGAACGGGCCCACGCGCACGACATCAAGGTCTACGGCGCCACGCTGACACCGTTCGGAACCAGCTTCTACGACGAGGGGTTCCGCGAGGAGTCCCGGCAGACCGTGAACCGCTGGATCCGCACCTCCAAACGGTTCGACGCGGTCATCGACTTCGACGCCGCTGTGCGTGACCCGGCGAGTCCGCGGCAGCTCCTGCCCGCCGCGGACGTCGGCGACCACCTGCACCTCAACCCGACGGGCTACCGAATGCTCGCCGAGGCGGTGCCATTGCACCTGTTCCGCTAGTGTATTGCACCTGTTCCGCTAGTGTCCTGCGCCGGAAATCCGCTTACAAAATCGGGCAGTGACTCGAGGATCTCTTCGGCGGTCTTGGTCCAGAGGAACGGCCGGGGATGGGTGTTCCAGTCGGCGATCCAGGCTCGGACATCCTTCTCCAGCGCCTGCACGCTCTTGTGGGCGCCGCGTTTGATCTTCTGCTCGGCCAGGAGTCCGGACCAGCGTTCGACCTGGTTGATCCAGGAGGAACCGGTCGGGGTGAAGTGCATGTGGAACCGAGGATGGCGGGCCAGCCAGGCTTTGATCGCCGGGGTCTTGTGGGTGCCGTAGTTGTCGCAGACCAGGTGCACGTCCAGCTCGGCGGGAACGGTCTTGTCGATCGTGATCAGGAACTTCTTGAACTCGGCGGCACGGTGCTGGCGGTGCAACTCGCCGATCACCGTGCCGTCGGCGATGTCGAACGCGGCGAACAGGCTGGTGATGCCGTTGCGGACGTAGTCGTGGGTGCGCCGTTCGGGCATGCCGGGCATCATCGGCAGCACCGGCTGAGACCGGTCCAGTGCCTGGATCTGACTCTTCTCGTCCACGCACAGCACCACCGCCCGCTCCGGCGGATTGTGATACAGGCCAACGACATCCACGACCTTCTCCACGAACATCGGATCGGTCGAGAGCTTGAACGTGTCCGCACGATGCGGCTTGAGCCCGAAGTCGCGCCAGATCCGGCCGATGGTCGACTTGCTCAGCCCGGACTTCTCCGCCATCGACGCCCGTGACCAATGCGTGGCATCGCGCGGAATCTCCTCCAGCGTCGCCACGATCACCTCCTCCACCTGGTCGACCGTGATCGACGGCGGCCGGCCCGGCCTGTCCTCATCCATCAGCGCGTCCAGGCGTCCGTCCGCGAACCGGGCACGCCACTTGCCCACCATCGTCCGATGCACACCCAGCCGCGCCGCGGCCTCCACATTGGACAAACCCTCCGCGCACGCCAGCACCACCCGGCACCGCAGAGCCAGCGCCTGCGAACTCGTCGCACGCCGCGCCCACCGCTCCAGCGTCTCCCGCTCGTCAGCGGTCAACACCAGCTCGACTTTCGGTCGTCCAGTCCGCGCCATCCACCCACACTAGACTTAGTCGGAGGATTTCCGGCGCAGGACACTAGCAGGGTGTCGCTGCTTAGTTCTGGCGCTTGCTCTTGCAGATGAAGGGAACCTTCATCCAGCAACCAGACCTGGGCACACCGTGACGATGTTCCACGCCGGGAGCGCTCTCACGTCTAGTTCTCACCATGAACGGCGCATTCGTGCACCTCAGGTGGACAAAAGTGCCGTTCATGGCACACGCAAACCGGGCGTATGAGGCAAACCGGACGCAGCCTTGCGCAGGCTGCAACCAGCACGAACGACTTTGCCGGGGCCCTGAGCCTCAGGTGGATGAAGGTTCCCTTCATCCACAACCGGAAGCACAACTGAGCCGCGACACGCTACTAGACAACCCTTCACCCCGATGATCGGCAGCCAGAGGGCGCGGCACGATACCGGCCGCATGTCTTCCTCGAAGGTTGCCGTCTGCGGCGCGAGTTCGAGCAGCAGTATGTTCAGCAGCATCAGAAGCTGATAGCCGAACCGCCAGGTGGACAAGAAGTTGCCAACGCCGAACGCCGAGGTTCGGGCTGGCTGCGACGATGGCCGGGAAAAGCATCCCTCACGTAGATCCGAAATTCACCGAAGGATCTCCACCATTCGCGAAGAATCCGCGGTGCCACTGCCGACTCGAATTAGGGTGGGAACCCGGGTCCGACCACCGGGCCCGTTCAGCTCGGCTCAGGCCAAGAAGTGGAGCATCTCATGAATGCGCTGCGCAAGGCGCGCGTCGCTGCGCTGACCATGACCGCCATTGCTGCGGCCGCAGTCCCGCTGGCGTTGCCCGCTGCCGCAAACGCGTCCCCGACGGCCCCAACGGTGTTCGTCAGGGTCTGCAACGACGCCAAGAACGCCACCACGAAGACCATCACCGTCTCCGGAACGGTCGATGGCGGTCAGAGCGTCACGCTCCGGCCCATGACGATCGGTCGCGTCTGCATCCGCACGGCCCAGAAGTTCAGGTTCGGCCAGGTGGAATGGTCCACAGGCCTCCGGACCTTCACCGTGGACTCCCACAAGGACGGGGAAACGGTCGTCGTTCGCGTCGACAACTGATCAGCCAGTTCCGAAAGCACGTTCAGATCGTGGCGGGCTGAACGTGCTTTTCGCGCTACCAGTGCCTGCGTCGAAACCCGTTCGGCGAGAACGGTGGTTGGAGTGGTTCCTGGCGCCGGCCTGTCGCGAACCTGGACTCGGCACGAGCTCCAGTCTCACTTGCGACCGTTGAACGTCCACCGCCCACAGGACACGGACCGGACCGAGAAGCCTGTCCCGTTCGGCACGTGGACCTCGGCGGTCGAGCCGACGGGCACCTCGACGGTCAGCCGCAGCACGCCGTCGACCTTCGCCCACGACACGCCGATCCGGCCGCGCACGCTCTCGAACTCCAGGCTTGCCCACGACACCCCGGCCGTCGCGTTCGGCTTGACCTTGAACGTCCGATAGCCCGCGTCGCCGGGCACCAGTCCGGCCACGTGCTCGTACAACCATTGCGCGACAGTGCCCTTGAAGTAGTGGTTGCGGGAACGGGTGCCGGTGTCCCACATCTCCCACATGGTGTCGGCGCCGTTCGCGAACCAGTGGCCCCAGCTCGGATACGACCGTTCGGTGGCCATGGCGGTGGCGACGTCCGCGTGTCCGTTGTCGCTCAACGCCTTCAGCAGCCCGCTCGCGCCGAGGCAGCCGACGTTGACGTGGTTGCCGTTCGCTCGGACCTCAGCCGCGAGCCGGTCGGCCACGGCCTGGACCGAACCGGCGGGAACCATGCCGAACGCCAGCGGGATCGCGTTGGACGTCTGCCGGTAGCCGGTGTCCTTGGCCGTGCGGTAGTAGCCCGCGCCGAGGAACGCGTTGTTGAACGCCGTCAGCAGACCAGCGGCCACCTCGCGATAGCGCGGCACGGGTGTGCCGATCACGTCACCGAGCTCGGCGGTGTGCAGCAGGGAGCGGTAGAGGTAGGCGGTGGCGGTGAGCCGGGTGTCCTCTGGAGGGATGCCACCGGATCCGGGCGGCAGGTAGTCGCCGAGCGCGGTGACGGCCAGACCGTCGCGGAGCCGCGCGATCTCCCAGTCCAGGTAGCGGGTGAGCACCGGCCAGTGCTGCGCGGGCAGCCGGTCGTCGCCGTAGATCCGGTACATCTCCCGCAGCACGAACGGGTACACCGTCGTCCACTCCGGCGCGGGTGCGAGCTCGCGGTAGCCCCAGCCGCCGCTGGGCACGATCACCGGCAGCTGCCCGGCCGCGTCCTGGCTGTCCGCGAGGTCGCCGAGCCACTTGGTGAAGAACTTCGCCATGCCGAACTCGGCCAGCATCGACGGCGCGCCGACCTGCGCGTCGCCGGTCCAGCCGTTCTTCTCGTAGGTCGGGGTGTCGGTGGGGATGCCGTGCAGGTTGTTCGCGACGGTCCGGCGCATCGCCGCGTCGTACTGCTCGAACAACGGCTCCGAGCACCGGAAGGTGCTCACCGTCGGCACGTCCGAGTGCACGACCCTGCCGACGAGCTTCGGTGCCGCCGTCAGTCCGGCGACCTCGACGTATCGGAAACCCTTGTAGGAGAACTTCGGTTCCCACGTCTCCTGCCCGCCGCCGCAGACGTACTCGTCGAGCTGGATGCGGTTGCCGGTGACGTGGCCGTTCTCCATGTGCACGGTGCCGTCGGAGTTCAGCGTCTCGCCGTGCTTGAGCCGCACCACCGTGCCCGCCGGTGCCTGGACGGTGAGCTGGGTCCAGCCGGACATCGTGCGGCCCATGTCCGCGACGAACACACCGGGCTTCGGCGAGGTGACGACGGGCGTGACCGACTCGACCACGCGGATCGGTTCGTGTTCCTGGGCTTTCAGCGTGCCTCGGGGCGCGGGGCGGATCGGCGTGCGTTGCCACTTCGAGTCGTCGAAACCGGGCTTGGTCCAGTCCTTCGGGGCCAGCCGGGCGTCGTGGGTTTCGCCGGTGTAGAGCGAGTTCGACACCGTGGGTCCGTCGGTGAGCCGCCACGACTCGTCCGACGCGATGGTGGTCCGGGTGCCGTCCGGGTGGTCGATCTCCAGCTGGGCCAGCAGTTTCGGCTCGTCGTGCCACGGCGGCCGCTCCCAGTGCCACACGTTCGGCGACTTCATGCCGAAGAACCCGCGGCCGAGCGTCACACCGATGGCGTTGCGACCACTGCGAACCAACCCGGTGACGTCGTGCGTCGCGTACAGCACGGTGTTGTCGTAGTCGGTGAAGCCGGGATCCAGCACACGGTCGCCGACGCGCCGGCCGTTGATCTCGGTCTCGTGGTAAGCAAGACCGCTGACGTACAACCGGGCCCGCGAGACCGGCTTGCCGAGCGTGAACTCCTTGCGCAGCAACGGCGCGGGTTGCTCGACGACTGAGACGTTCGAACCCCACGGCCCTTGCCCGTACGGGTCGAGCACAGTCGCCGCGGCCCACCCCGAGTCGTCGAAGTCCGGCGTCTGCCAGCCGGTCTGCTCGGTGTCCGCCACCTTCCACCCCGGCCCGGTGACGAGCTCGCGCTGTCCATCGGGCAGGTCCGCGACCAGCCGCACCAGCAGTCCCGCCGGTCCGGCAGAACGGTTCGTGGCACGGACCGCGAGCACGATCCGCCTGCCGCTGACCAGACGCGTGACGTCAGCGCGTTGGCCGACCTTCCACACGTCCGTCTGTTCCGGCACGTGCAGTGCCTCGGATCCGTTGACGTACAACGTGAAGTCGTCGTCCGCGGTCGCGACCAGCCGAACCCGGGTCGCGTCCGCGGGCAGCTCCAGCCGGGCCCGGAACCAGCGGCTCTCCGCCGGCGTGGTCGCCGACCAGATCCACGAGACACCGGTGAAGCCGAGCGACGTGTCCGGTGCCCCGATCCACCGCGCCTGCCACGGCGTGCCGAGCAACGCCGTCTCCCACCAGCTGCTCGCGCTCCACCCCGACACCCGGCCGGAGCCGTCCCACACCCGCACCCGCCAGTGGTACCGGGTCCGCGGCCGCAACCCCTTGCCGCCGTAGGGGATTCCCGTCGTGCGATCCGAGCCGACCCGGCCCGACTGCCACACGTCCGCACGTCCGGGCGCGGTGCCGACCTCGACCTGGTAGGCCGTCTGCCGCGCCCCCGTGCCGTCCGCCGCGAGCACCCAGCTCAGCCGCGGCACCGTGACGTCGGTGCCCAGCAACGTCTCCGCGTACTCGACCGCGGTGCGCACCACCCGCAGGCCACCCGCCTGACCGGACGCGGCTCGCGCCACCCCGACCGGCAGCGTCGTCGCGGACAGCCCGACCGCCGATGTCTTCAGGAACTCCCGTCGCCGCACGTCGTCTCCACCTTCGTCGCTGGATGAAACGTTTCAATTCCCGAGGTGGGAGCCAGCGTGTTACGGACGGCATGCGACGTCAAGGCGGTTGGTGACAGGCTGTCCGGTTTCGGACACGGGTTGTGAATCGTTTAAAGGATCACTCCTCTTCCCGCCAGTCGGTGAACGGGTCGGCGAACTCCAGCTCGTCGATCAGCGCCAGTTCCTCGTCGGTGACCAGGGCGGCGGCCAGCGCGGTGGTGATCTTCTCCGGCTCCGGCGAGGTCGTGATCACCACGAGCTCCTGCGCCGGACCGTGCCCGGATTCGCGCCACGAACCGAGGTTGCCGACCCGCAGCGATCTACCGGCGGACTCCAGCCACAGCGCTTCGTCCCGCTGGCTCGCCATCCACACCCGGCCGCGCGCACGCACCACGTCGTCGAGGAGAACGCCCATCGCGCCGTGCAGCCGCATCGGGTGGAACGGCCGCTGCTTCGCGAAGTGGACGACGGACACGCCGTGCGCGGGTTCGAGCGAGGGCCCGCCGTACAACAGTGAGCCGAAGCCGTCGTCGAAACCGCCCCGGCGCGCGTTGGCAGGGATGGCCGCGAAGAGCGCGGGCACGTCGAGCGCGGACAGATCCTGCCGTGGCGCCAACGGGTTCAACCGATCCAGCACGGCGTCGAGCACCGGATCCCCGTCACCGGCCAGCACGAGCGCGTCCGCGAACTCCGCCTGCCCCACGACGACCTGGGCCACTGTGCGTTCGTCGCTGTCCGCCGCGCCCATGCCGCGCTCGGCCAGCGTGTCCTCGCCGGTCGCGTCGGCGAGCCAGGTCGCCCGGTCGACCACCGTGACGACCGCGTCCACCCGGATGTCGGTCTCCGCCAGCGCGAAGCAGACGGCCTCGGGTTCCAGCACCGGGTCGAGGTGCACGATCACCCGGCAGTTCAGCTCCTCCAGCAACGGCAGCAGGTCCAGCCGCAGCGTGCACGACACGCAGCCGTGCGCGAGTTCCAGCTCTGTCAGCACACCGTCGACCCACCGCCGGATGGTGCCGCCGGCGAGTCTGCTCAGGTCGTGGCGGACGAGCGCGGAGTCCGGCGACCTCCGCCAGATCTCGTCGGCCACGTGGTGGTCCGTCAACCCCGCGACGAGGACGACCTCGGTTCCCATCTCAGCCTCCGAAGTGGTGTGCGTGCAGATCGGAGATGTCCCACTCCGGCAACGGATCCTCGAACGCACGCCAGTGCACCGGACCGGCCGCGAGCTCGGCGTCGGTCAGCAGCGCGGGGTCCAGGCGGCGGCACGGTTCATCGAGGTCGAGGCCGACGCCGATGAACACCAGCTCCTGACGCGCGTGCGGGGTGCCGAGCAGCTGGCCCGGCTCCAGCACGAGGTTCGGCCCCGCCTGCGACCACACGGCGAGCACGTCCGGCCGCGAGGCGATGTGGCAGAAACCCTTGCTGCGCAACACTCCCTCCCACCCGTCCAGCGCCGCCACCAGCCGCGCCGGGTGGAACGGCCGCGAAGCCCGGTAGGTGACCGAGCGGATCCCGTACTCCTCGGTCTCCGGCGTGTGCCCGCCCGCCAGCTCGGCAGCCCAGCCGGGAGCCTGCGCGGCCGTCACCGGGTCGTAGCGGCCCGTGTCGAGCACCTCGGCCAGATCGACCACACCCTGCCGCGTGCGCACCAGCCGCGCGGTGGGGTTGAGCCTGCGCAGCACCGCCTCGAGTGCCGCCAATTCATCTGCGGAGACCAGATCGGTCTTGTTCACCACCAGCAGGTCGGCGAACTCCACCTGGTCGACCAGCAGGTCCGAGATGGTGCGCTCGTCGCCGTCCGCCGCGGCGAGATCCCGCTCGTCGAGCCTCTCCCCCGCCCTGAGCTCCCGCAGGAACCCGGACGCGTCCACGACCGTCACCATCGTGTCGAGGCGGGCGCGGTCGGACAGGCTCGTGCCGTCCTCGAACACCCAGTCGAACGTCGCCGCCACCGGCATGGGCTCGGAGATGCCCGTCGACTCGATGAGGATCGTGTCGACTCGATGAGGATCGTGTCGAACCGGCCGTCCCGCGCCAGCTCGGCCACGCTCTCGAGGAGGTCCTCGCGCAACGTGCAGCAGATGCAGCCGTTGGTCAGCTCGACCAGCCGCTCCTCGGTGCGGTCCAGGGTGCCCTGGCCCGCCACCAGCGCGGCGTCGATGTTCACCTCGCTCATGTCGTTGACGATCACCGCCACGCGCCTGCCTTCGCGGTTGGCCAGGACGTGGTTGAGCAGCGTGGTCTTGCCCGAGCCGAGGAAGCCGGACAGGACCGTCACGGGAGTGGTCACCTGCACATGATAATCATCCCCATTAGGAGGTCGCCACGGCGCCACCCAGCTGGACCGCGCGCACCCGGCCCGGCCATCATCAACTCCACTGTGGACGGTGTGCTGGCCGCGGTGACGGCAGGCTCGTCCGGGGATCGGCCGGGAGATCTCACGGCCGATCCGCTCATGACCCCGACGACGCCCGGCGGGACACCGGCAGCTCCACCACGCCGAGCCGCCGGTGGATCCGGCGGGCCGCTTCCCGATGCCCCGCGGCGGATTCCGCGTCGTCCACCAGCAACTCCGCGATCACCAGGTGGAACAGCGCCACGTGCCGCAGATCCGCGACCTGGTCGGCCAGCCGCAGACCGTCCTCGAAGGTCCGCAACGCCACCGCGGACTGGCCGGTCGCCTGCAGCACCGATCCCGCCGTGTACAGCGCCGCCGCGTGTGCCGCGGACGGGGGCAGGCTTTCGTGCAGCAGCAACGCTTCCCGCGCCGGTGCGAGGGCCTCGGCAGCTTGGTGCTGACGCAACAGGGCGTTCGCCAGCCGGTCGAGCACGGCGGCCTGGGCTCGGGGATCGCCGGTCGCGCGGGTGATCTCCAGCGCCTCCCGCATGCGTTCCAGAGCGTCGGCGAGATTGCCGGTCGCGGCCAGGCAGTAGCCGAGGTTCGCCCTGGCCAGGCCCTCGACCGTGCCGCTGGCCAGCCGGACGGCGCGCTGGGACTCGCGGACGGCGTCCTCCAGCTCGCCCAGGTCGGCGAGTGCGGCGCCCTCGCTCACCAGCAGCTGGGCCTCCGCCTCTCCGTCGCCGCTGGCAGCCGCCAGACCCGCGCGGCACACCTTCAGCCGATCTACGCGGTTGCCGTTGCGGGCGTAGAAGGCGTCGAGGCACAACGCCAGCTGCCACGTGCGCGTCCGGTCGCCGTTCTCGAGCAGCAGCCGCAGGTTGTGCTCCTCCTGCTCGAACCACTCCATCGCCGCCCGGTGGGAGGTGAGCTCGGGGAAGCTCGCTGGCGGGTGCGCCGGCGCGGCGATCGGTTGCGGATGATCGGAGAGCAGCGCGCGGGCGGTGTCGGCCACGTGCAGGTAGTAGTCGAGCAGCCGGTCCCCGCTCTCCCGGTTGTCCTCGCCGGCGATGAGCTGGCGGGTGAACAGGCGCACCAGGTCGTGCCGCACGTAGCGGTCCGGTGTGGACTCGTGCAGCAGGCTCGCCGACGCGACCGTGCGCAGGTGGGTGCGGGCCGTCAGCACGTTCACGTCCAGCAGGGCCGCCGCGGCGTAGCTGTCGATGTCGGTACCGGGGTGCAGGCCGAGACTGCGGAACGTCCTGGCCGCGCCTTCCGGCAGCTCCCGGTAGCTCACCGCCAGCGCCGACCGGACTCCCCTGTCCTGTTCCGGCAGGGTGAACGCCGCGAGCCTGTTCTGCTCGTCGCGCAGCTCGTCGACGAGTGCCTGGATCGTCCACCTCGGACGCGAGGCCAGGCGCGCGCTCACGATACGCAGCGCGAGCGGGAGACCGCCGCACAGCCCGATCAGCTCCGCGGTCGCCTCCGGTTCCGGCTCGGTCCGATGCCGGCCCAGGCCCGCTGTGAGCAGTTCCCCGGCGGTCCGGTCGTCGAGCGTCTCGACGCCGAGCACGGCGGCGCCCTCGGTGACCACGAGGTCTTCCAGGCAGTGCCTGCTGGTGACGAGCACCAGGCAGCGCGGCGAGCCCGGCAGCAACGGCCGCACCTGCTCGACGGATCGGGCGTTGTCCAGCACGACGAGGACGCGCCGGTGCGCGAGCAGTGACCGGTACTGGGCGGCGAGCGCGTCCAGCCCGCCGGACAGGCGCACGTTCTCCACCCCCAGCGCGCGCAGGAAGCCGACGAGCGCGGTCTTCACCTCGAGCGGCTCGCGTTCGGCGAACCCGCGCAGGTCGACGAACAGCTGGCCGCCGGGGAACCGGTCGGCGACGCGGTGGGCCCAGCGCAGGGCGAGCGCCGTCTTGCCGACTCCGGGCGGACCGGACAGCAGACCGATGCCCGCGTCGCAGAGGAGACCGTCCAGCTGGGACAGTTCGGCGTCGCGGCCGACGAACCCCCGGTGCTCGTGCGGTAGCTGGGCCGGTACCTGGACGGGCTGGCGGGCGGGACGCGGGGACGCGTCGCCGACCAGCACCGCGTGGTGCGCGGCCCGCAGCTCGGGACCGGGGTCGACGCCCAGCTCGTCGGCGAGCTGCGCGCGGGTACGTCCGAAGAGGTCCAGCGCCTCGGCCTGGCGGCCGGTGCGGAGCAGGGCGAGCATCAGGCTGGCGACGAGCGGCTCGCGCAGCGGGTGGTCCGTCACCGCCTCGCGCAGGCGCGTCGCGGCTTCCGCGGCACGACCGAGGACGATCAGCCGCGCGCCCAGCTCCTCGACCGCGGTCAGCCGCAGTTCCTCGAGCCGCGGCTCGTACGCCTCGTGCAACCGCCCGCCGGGCAGATCCGCGAGGAACGGCCCGCGCCACAGTTCCAGCGCCGAGGTCAGCCTCTCCGCCGCGGTCTCGTCGTCGGCCTGCCACGCGGTGGCCACCAGGTCCTCGAAGCGGAACACGTCGACCGCGTGCCGGTCTCCCACCAGCGCATAACCGGGCGCGCGTGTCACCAGGTCCACCGTGGACCCGAGCAGCTTGCGCAGCTGGGCGACGTGGCCCTGCAGCGCCGCCTTCGCCTGCGGAGGTGGAGCGCCGTCCCACACCAGCGACAGCAGCCGGTCGCCGGACACGACGTGGTTGAGCTCGAGCGCCAGCGCCGCGAGAACCGTGCGCCGCTTCGTCGCGGCGAGCGGCACGGGATCCTCGCCCGCGGGCACGAGCTCGACCGTCCCGAGCAGGTGGACGCGCATCTCTGTGGGGTTCCTCCGGCGATGTCAGCAACATTGGTGGCACGTTGGCCCGGCGTTGGCGCGTGCGCCAATGCTCGGGCCATGTAC
>NZ_JYJG01000453.1 GCF_000955955.1 Lentzea aerocolonigenes | reverse complement strand
GCCATGTCCTCGTGGACTCGCAGTCGCCGCCGCCTGCCGATGGAAAGGCCGTCGCTCTTAATAACAGCGTCACCTCCGGGCAAGTTACGCTCGACCCCGCGACCGGCGAGGATCTGTGCAGGACCCTCCGCGAGCAGATCGACCAGGTCGACTCCTGGCTCGAGCGCGCCGGCAGGCTCGCGCGCCCCGCACCGTTGGGTGCCAATCCTGTCGGCCAGGCGATGACATTCAAGTTCGAGCACCGCGCCGATGGCGAAGTTCACTCCTTCGTGAGCGTGATGACGGCCTACCGCACCGTTCTGGCACAAACGCACGAGGCGGTCAGCACGGCGATCCGCAACTACCACCAGGTCGACACCGACGCCTCCGCCGACATCTCCAAGCACGGCTGAGCGGGAGAGGCTGCCATGGGCCCGGAGAACTACCTGGTGCTGCGCGACACCCAGAACTGGGCCGCGCGTTCGCACCGCGAGCTGTACGACTCGGTGCACCACTTCAACGATCCCGGCCAGGCCGGCGAGATCGGGTCCGAGTGGGCCCGGTTCGGCACGGAGCTCACCGAGTCCGCGGAGCTGATCGCCAAGCGCGTGGCAGCGAGCGAGTCCGGCTGGACCGGTGCGGCGGCCGAAGGTGCCCGCGTCGCGATCCGGGGGCTGGCTGAGTGGATCACGCTGACGGCGCGGACCGCCGTCGAGGTCGGCGAGAAGGTCGCCGCACAGGGCCGGATCATGGCGACGGCGAGGGCGACGATGCCCGAGCCGTCCTCGTTCAGCCTCGACGACGCGGCGCGTGCCCAGGGCGATCCAGGGCTCGCCGGGTTCACCGCGTCCGCGGCCGACATGCAGGCCGCGGGCGAGAAGGCGCGCGCCGCGCACGAGCAGGCCGTGGCCGTGATGGAGACGATGGAACGGCAGTCGCACGACATCGACGCCAGCACGCCCGCGTTCACGCTGCCGTACAACCCGACGACGGGCAAGGCGCAGGAACCACCGCAGCCGGCGGTGCCGCGCTCGTCCGACGGCCCATCGCTCGGCGGCGCCTCCGGTCCGCCGCCGGCCAGCCCACCCTCCACCCCGGACCCGAGCGCGCCGCCACCCTCGCCGGGAGGCGCTCCGCCGCTCGCTCCCGCCGCCTTCTCCAGTCCTCCTGGAGGCGACGCCCCAGCGGTCCAGCCGCAGGGCGAGCCCGCGTACCAGCCCGCCGCCCACCAGCCTTCGCACGACGGCACGGCCGTGGCCGCCGCGTCGGCGCCGGGCTACCAGCCGGCGGCTTCCGGCTACCATGCGCCGGGTGTGAGCGGATCCGCGGCGCCGGCGGAACACCGGCCGCAGCAGTACGGCACGCCCGTGCCGTTGACGCCGCAGCCGAACGTGCCGCGCACCGGTGCCACCGATCCGCGGACCTCGCCGCGCACGGCAGGCACTGCCGCGACGGGTGGGCAGGGCACCGCGGCACGGCCGGCGGGCGGTGGTGGCGGGTTCGGTGGGGGCGGTGCGGCACGTGGAGCGTTCCCCGCCGGGCAGTTCGCACCGGGCGGCTCTGCCGGTGCGCAGATGCAGCCGGGTGGCGCCGCGGGCGTCACTTCCCCAGGCCGCGGTCCCGTGCCCGCCGGAGGGGTCGGGCCCGGTGCCGCGGCGGCCGCGGGCTCGGCTGCCGGCGGTGGTCCAGCGGGCGGTCCGGCGTCCGGCAAGGGCGAGGAGGACAAGGAGCACCGCTCGGCGTCGTACCTGATGGGCGGTGACCTGTTCGAGGTGCCGGGCGAGAACCTGCCGCCGGCGGTGATCGGTGGCGCGAAGCCGAGGAAGACCGGGCCGCCGGAGCAGACGACGTGATCACCCCGGACTTCCTGCTGACCCAGGCCGAGCTGGCCGTGCTGTGGCGGCACCACGAGCTCGGCAGGCTGCCCTACCCGCTGGACGTGCCGTCGTTCGGCGCGACCGAGTCCGAACGCAGGAGCATCGAGCACGACGTGCGCGACGACCTCGCGGGCAGAGGGCTGATCTACGACCACCACCTGGTCGGCCTGCTGCACCTGCTGGCCGAGCACGACGTCGCGGTGGACGCGGTCGGCTACTTCGACCGCACGGTCCGGGCGCTGGCCGTGTCGAACGGCGACGAGGCGGCCATGGTGGTCATCGACGGCGACCAGGTGGGCGTGCTGGAGGTCCGCCCGACCGGTCTGCCTCGGTCCATCGTGGACGTGCTGCCCGCCGGCGCGGCCGGTCCGGGCTCCGGCCTGTCGGTGCCGCTGGACGCCCTGCACACGGCCGTGCGGCTGCACGAGGACGCACCGGAGTCCGAAGACCCGTGGGGCGCGGACGATCTGGACGAACGCCGAGCCCTGGAGCAGGCGGGCCTGTCCGGTCAGGACGCCGCCGCCGTCGCCGAGCTCGCGGCCGGACGTGTCCGCGGCGGCCAGTTCGGGGTCAGCCGGGTCAGCACCCAGCTGACCGCCGACCGCTCCCACGTCGTGATCAACTGGTTCGACACCCTCCAGGGCCGCTACCTCATGGTCAGCGAGAACGGGTGGCTGAGCCTCGCCCCCACCGACAACGAACGGCTCGCCCACCGCATCGACTCGGATCGACTCGGTGCTCGCCGCCGGCTGAGGATCACGAGTCCGGTCGCGGCGTGAAGACCACCCGCACCGCACCGGGTGGCAGCACGAGATGCCCGTCCACGCGGTCACCCGTGAGCAGCTCGGTCCCCGTCGCGGGAAGCAGCTCGGTCTCCCCGTTGTGGTTGATCGCGAACAGGTACCGGCCTGCCGAGCCCTCCCGCTCCACCACCTCGACGTCGCGCGGCAGGTCGCGCAACGTCACCTCGGCCTCGGCACTCGCCGCCACCAGCACGGCGTCCAGCCCGTCCGCTGCCAGGCAGGTGGAGACGTACCAGGCGCTCCCCCGTCCGAGCGCGTGCCTGGTGACAGCGGGCAGGCCGGCCGCCGGTCCATCCACATAGGACCAGACCGGTACCGCGCCGCGCAGCCGCACGACCTCGGACCACACGTCGCCCGTCAGGCCGCTGTCCAGCCGCACCTGCTCACCGGCACGCAACGGCGTGAACTCCTCCACCGTCAGGCCGAGCACATCACGCAACGCACCGGGGTGTGGTCCTGAGTGGATGGTGTCGTGCTCGTCGACGATGCCGGAGAAGCACGACACCACGAGGACGCCACCTCCCTCGACGTAGCGGCGCAGGTTGGCCGACGCGGTCTCCGTCATCGAGTACAGCGCGGGCACGACGACGAGCGGGTAGCCGGACAGATCCGCTTCCGGGTGGGCAAAGTCCGCGGTCAGGTGCAGGTCGAAGGCGGCGGCGTACCAGGCTTCCGCGCGTTCGCGGGCGTCGAGGTCGGCGCTCGGCCGCCACTCCTGCCGTTGTGCCCACCACGACTGCCAGTCCCACAGCAGCGCGATGTCCGCCACGACCCGGCTGCCGCGCAGAGGAGCCAGGGCACCCAGGTCCTGGCCGAGGCGCACCACCTCCTGCCAGATCCGGCTTTCCGTGCCCGCGTGCGGGAGCATCGCC
>NZ_JYJG01000452.1 GCF_000955955.1 Lentzea aerocolonigenes | reverse complement strand
AAGCACGCCACTGGAAGAACATGGCGCCGTCCGAGCCGCGCGCGACGTGGGCGAGGCTGTTGCGCGCCATCTCCCCGCTGCTCTTGGCGATGTTGCGGCGCTGCCAGTTCACCGCGCTGGTGGAGTGCTCGAGCAGCAGCCACGGTCGTCCGCCCGCCAGTGAACGGGTGAGGTCGGCGGCCATCGCGAGATTCACGTGCGGGCGCTCGTCCTCGGCGATCAGGTAGTGGTCGTTGGTGACGACGTCGACCTCTCGCGCCCAGGCCCAGTAGTCGATCGACTGGCACTGCGACAGCGCCGCGTGGAAGTTGGTGGTGACCGGGACACCGGGCGTCACCTCGTGCAGGACGTCCCGTTCCCGCTTGAAGTTCGCGAGCATCTGGTCGCTGGTGAACCGCTCCCAGTCGAGCTGCTGGGCGGGATTGCCGGCGGTCGGGGTCAGGCGCGGCGGCTGCACCTGGTCGAAGGAGTTGTAGGTCTGGCCCCAGAACGTGGTGCCCCACGCCTCGTTGAGCTCCTTGACCGTGGTGTAGCGGGCGAGCAGCCAGCGGCGGAACGCGGCCGCCGCGAGATCGCAGTAGCAGGCGCTCACCGGTGCGCCGTACTCGTTGTGGACGTGCCACATCGCCAGCGCGGGGTGCTCGCCGTACCGGTGGGCCAGCTTGCGGGTGATCGACGCCGCGGCCTGCTGGTAGGGCGGTGCGCTGTGGCAGATCGTGCCGCGGCCGCCGAACGCGTACCGCACGCCCTCGCGGCTCACCGGCAGGGCCATCGGGAACTTCTCGTAGAACCAGGCGGGCGGCACGACCGTGGGCGTGCCGAGGTCGACGCGGATCCCGTTGTCGTACAGGAGGTCCAGCAAGCCGTCCAGCCAGCCGAAGTCGTACTGGGCGGGCTCGGGTTCGACCAGCGCCCAGGTGAAGATCCCGACGCTGACCATCGTCACCCCGGCCTCGCGCATGAGGCGGACGTCCTCCTGCCACACCGGTTTCGGCCACTGCTCGGGGCTGTAGTCGCCGCCGAACGCCAGTGCCTCTAACCCGATCGGCCAGTGCCGCCGCTCCATTCGCACCCCTTTGCGTTGTGATCGTGCACAGCCGAGGAATCAACAGAAGAACGTGTTCACAACCGTACATTCTGCCTATTGCAGGTGTCGAGAATGCGTCACTACTGTGAACGTGCACAGTCCCTCAGCCTCCCACCCCGACCCCGGAGGAACGGATGCAGCGCGGCACCGCCCTCACAGCTCTGGCACTCATCGGCTCATTGACACTCGCCGCCTGCAGCGGCGCCCCGTCCCCTTCGGCCGGCGGCCCGGTCGAACTGACCATGTGGTCGTGGGCGAGCCTGCAGAAGACGGTGGAGATGTGGAACGCCGACCACCCCGACATCAAGGTCACCGTGCAGGAACAGGGCGGTGGTGACGACCTCGTCACCAAGGTCATCACCGCCGCGAAGTCGGGCGAAGGACCCGACCTGGTGCAGGCGGAGTACCAGATGATCCCGACGCTGGTGTCCAACGACGTGCTCACCGACGTCGCCGAGTTCGCGGGCGACGCGAAGCCGAAGTTCACCGACAACGTCTGGAAGCAGGTCAGCCTGGACTCCCCGGCCGCCTACGCGATCCCGCAGGACACCGCACCACTCGCGTTCTTCTACCGCGAGGACCTCTTCAGCCAGTACGGCCTCACCGTGCCGAAGACGTGGAGCGAGTTCGCCGACACCGCGCGCCTGCTCAAGCAGAAGGATCCCGGCCGCGCGCTGACCACTTTCTCCAGCAACGACGCCGGTCTGTTCGCCGGACTGGCGCAGCAGGCGGGATCCACGTGGTGGCGCACCTCGGGAGACGCCTGGAAGGTGGCCATCGACGACGAGGCCTCGCGCAAGGTCGCCGACTTCTGGGGCGGGCTGGTCAAGGACGGGCTGATCGACAACCAGCCGATGTACACG
>NZ_JYJG01000451.1 GCF_000955955.1 Lentzea aerocolonigenes | reverse complement strand
CTCACCACCAGCGCGCCGGACACCAAGGGCAAGTGGAGGATGGCGCCGATACCGCAGTGGACCGCGGGCTCGGCCGTGACCGGCAACTGGGGCGGTTCGGCGACCGGCGTCACCGCGAAGGCGGCCAAGTCGGGCAAGGCGGAGGCGGCCACGAAGTTCGCGACCTGGCTCAACACCGACCCCAAAGCCATCGCGTCGCTGGTGAAGGAAGCGGGCGTCTACCCCGCCGCCACGGCCGCGCAGTCGAGCGGCGCCCTGACCACGCCGGAGTTCTTCGCCAACCAGCCGGACTTCTACCAGCTGGCCGCCGACATCGCCAAGGGCACCGCGGCGGCGGGCTGGGGTCCCGACGTCAACGTCGCCTACAGCACCTTCAAGGACGCGTTCGGCAAGGCCGCGATGGAGAAGTCACCGTTCCCGGCCGCACTCACGGCGGTACAGCAAGCCACCGTCGCCGACATGAAGAAGAACGGCTTCAAGACAGAAGGCTGAGCATGGCGTCCTCCACTCGCACCTCCGCCCGGCTGGCACCGTACGGGTTCCTCACCCCCGCGATCGTCCTGTTCGGACTGTTCTTCGCCCTGCCGATCGGGTACGCGGTGTACCTGAGCCTGCACTCGTTGCAGGTCAAGGGACTCGGCCTCGGCCGGAACGCCCGTGCGGAGGTGTGGGTGGGGCTCGACAACTACGTCGCGGCGCTGACCGATCCGGAACTGCTGGCGGGCACCGGCAGGGTGCTGCGCTACGGGGCGATGCTGGTGCCCACGATGCTCGGCCTGGCACTGCTCTTCGCGTTGCTGCTGGACCTGCCGCGCTCGAGGTTCCGCGCGGTCTCCCGGCTCGCGATCTTCCTGCCGTACGCGGTGCCCGGCATCATCGCCACGCTGCTGTGGGGCTTCCTGTACCTGCCCAGCGTGAGCCCGGCCTACTTCCTGCTCAGGCACGCCGGGTGGAACGGCCCGGACCTGTTGCAGGGCAGCGGCCTGTTCCTGGCTCTGACCAACATCGCGGTCTGGGGCGGCACCGGCTTCAACATGATCGTCATCTACACCGCGCTGCGAGCCGTCCCGCCCGAGCTGTACGAGTCCGCGCGGCTGGACGGC
>NZ_JYJG01000450.1 GCF_000955955.1 Lentzea aerocolonigenes | reverse complement strand
CGAGCTGTACGAGTCCGCGCGGCTGGACGGCTGCTCCGAGGCGCAGATCGCGTGGCGGATCAAGATCCCGCTGATCAGGCCGTCACTCGTGCTCACGTTCTTCTTCTCCACGATCGCGACGCTGCAGGTGTTCGCCGAACCGATGACCCTGCGGCCGCTGACCAACTCCCTGCCCTCGACCTGGAGTCCCTACATGAAGGTCTACCGGGACGCGTTCGTCCAGGGTGGCATGTACGCGGCGGCAGCGACCGCCGTGGTGATCGCGGCCGTGACGTTGTTGCTCTCGTTCGGCTTCCTCAAACTGGTCAACCGGCGGAGCGCGTCGTGAAACACCGCACGCACTGGTTGCCGACGCTCACGCTGCTGCTGGGCGCGCTCTACTGCCTGATCCCGGTGATCTGGGTGGTGATGGCCGCGACGAAGAGCCGCGGCGAGCTCTTCACCACCTTCACCTTCCTGCCCGGCACCGGTTTCTGGGAGAACGTCGCGGAGCTGACGGCTTACCGCGACGGCGCCTTCTGGCTGTGGATGCTCAACTCGGCGCTGTACGCCGGTGTGGGAGCCCTGCTGTCCGCCGTCGTGTCAGCGGTGAGCGGGTACGCGTTGGCCAAGTTCGCGTTCCGCGGCCGGGGCGTGATCTTCACGGTCATCCTCACCGGCGTGCTGATGCCACCGATCACCCTGGCGGTGCCGCAGTACCTGCTGCTGGCGAAGGCGGGCATGGCAGGCACGTACTGGTCCGTGCTGCTGCCGAGCATCCTCAGCCCCTACGGCATCTACCTGGCCCGCGTCTACGCCCAGGCGGCGTTGCCCGACGAGGTGCTGGAGGCCGCGCGTGTCGACGGGGCACGTGAGCTGCGCCTGTTCACCTCGATCGCCTGGCCGATGATGCTCCCCGGCCTGGTCACGATCTTCCTG
>NZ_JYJG01000449.1 GCF_000955955.1 Lentzea aerocolonigenes | reverse complement strand
GCTGCCCTACGTCATGCTCGCCGACCACACGAAGTTCCCGGTCACGGTCGGCCTGTTCACCCTGCTGCAGCAGGGTTCGAGCAGACCCGCCCTCTACACCCTCGTGATCACCGGCGCGCTGCTGTCGATCGTTCCCCTGATCGCGCTGTTCCTCGGTCTTCAGCGCTACTGGCGCGTCGATCTGCTCTCGGGAGTCGTAAAGTCGTGACACCAACCGGAG
>NZ_JYJG01000448.1 GCF_000955955.1 Lentzea aerocolonigenes | reverse complement strand
GGTTCTTGCTGACCCAACAAAGCACTACTAGTGGGTCGCGCTACTAGCGTCCGGCGGCGTGAACGGTGAAGTGATCATCCTGACCGGCCCGCCCGCCGCGGGGAAGACGACCGTGGCCGAACTGCTCGCCACCGGCGCCGCCGTCCCGACCGTCAACCTCACGACCGACCAGTTCTACCGCTCGATCCGCACCGGCTTCGTCCTGCCGTTCCTGCCAGAGGCACAACGGCAGAACGAGGTCGTCATCGACGCGATCGTCTCCACTGTTCGCACCTTCGCGCGCGGCGGCTACGACGTGGTGGTGGACGGCATCATCGGCCCGTGGTTCCTGCCGCCGTTCCGTGCGCTCGTGGGTGAGCTGACGGTGTCCTATGTGGTGCTCAGGCCGAATCTCGACGTCACGTTGTCGCGCGCTCGGCAACGTGCAGGGGACGAGCTGAAGAACGTCGACGCGATCACGGGCCTGCACGGCGCGTTCGCACAGCTCGGTGAGCTCGAAGGTCACGCGATCGACACCGGCGGTCTGGACGCGGAGCAGACGGCGGCCGAGGTTCGCCGCGTGCTGACCGCCGGTGGCCACCGGCTACAGGGGTAGGCCGCGCAGTGCCGGTTTGAGGACCTTCCCGGACCCCGTGCGCGGCAGCTCGTCCACGATCTGGACGTGCACGGGGATCTTGTACTTCGCGAGACGCGGCAACAGGAACTCGCGCAGCGCCACGGCGTCGACCACCGCGCCCTCCCGCGGTCGCACGAACGCCCGCCCGACCTCGCCCCACCGCGTGTCCGGCACGCCGACCACCGCGACCTCGACGACGTCCGGGTGGTCGGTGATCGCGTTCTCGACCTCGGCCGGGTAGACGTTCTCGCCGCCCGAGATGAACATGTCCTTGAGCCGGTCGACGACGTGCAGGTGACCGTCGTCGAGCCGCCCGAGGTCGCCGGTGCGGAACCAGCCGTCGGCGGTGAACGCGGCCGCGGTGGCGACCGGGTCGTTCCAGTAGCCCGGGGTGACGTTCGGGCCCTGCACCTCGATCTCGCCGGTGTCCGCCAGCCGCAGGTCGCCGAAGAACACCGGCGGGCCGGCCGAACCCGCCTTGCGCACGCTGTCCGCCGCCTCCAGGAACGTGGCACCGGGCGCGGTCTCGGTGAGGCCGTAACCCTGGCAGAACACCAGGTCCCGTTCCTGATAGGCGTGGATCACCGCGTCCGGCACGGACGCCCCGCCGCACAACAGCACGCGCAACGACGACACGTCGGCTGACGGCCAGCGTGGTGACGCCGCCAGGTCCGCGTACATCGTGGCCACCCCGAACATCCACGTCACGCCGTAGCCCTGGATGACGTCGAGGCACTCGTCGACGTCCCAGCGCGGGACGATCACGCTGTGCCCGCCCTTGATGAACGTGGGCAGCAGCGTCTGGGTCAGCGCGGCGACGTGGAAGAGCGGAGCGGCGACCAGCGCGACGTCGTCGGTGGCGACGTCGACGCCGATCATCAGGTTGAAGGTGTTCCACAGCAGGTTGGCGTGGGTGAGCACGGCGCCCTTGGGCCTGCCGGTGGTGCCGGAGGTGTAGAGGATCAGGGCGGGCTCGTCGATGGAGACCGGCTCGTCGAGCGGTTCGTCCGAGCCTGCGGAGAGCCAGTCCTCGTACGCGTCGAGCGAGATGGCCCGCGGGTGTTCCGTGACGTGCGACGGCGCGTGGATCAGCACGCGCGCGCCGCAGTCGGCCAGCTGGTAAGTGATCTCGGCGGGGGACAGGCGGAAGTTCAGCGGGACGAAGATCGCGCCGAGCTGGTGGGCGGCGAACATGGTCTCGGCGAACGACGGGTGGTTCTGGCCGAGGTAGGCGACGCGATCACCTTGGCGCACACCGAGTTCCCGTAGCTGATGAGCCAGCTTCGTGGTGCGGGCCGCGACCTCTCCGTACGACGTGGAGACTCCGTTGTACGTGAACGCCTCACGCTTCGGCGCCATGCGCGCGCGGCGGTGTGGCCAGCTGCCCAGTCCCGCGTTCCGCATTCCTGTCTCCTGTCAGGCTGGTGTGGCTGGTCTCGCGCAGTGCGACCGTGCAGACGACCGTGAGCACGCAGAACGCGGCGAGGATGACCGGGATCGCGCCCGTGCCGGCCGCGCTCTGCACCTGGGCGAAGAGCAACGGGGCGAGGCCCGCGCCGAGTCCCGCGAGCTGGTAGCCGAGCGATGCGCCGGTGTAGCGGCTGCCGGTGCTGAACAGTTCGCTGTAGAGCGCGGCGAGCGGCCCGTACATCATCGGATGGATCACGGCTTGGCCGAGGACCAGCGCGATGACGACGAACCCGTTGTCCACCAACGGGAACAGCGCGAACCCGAACGCGGCCATGAGCACGGCGCCCGCGAGCACGACAGGCCTGCGCCCGAACCGGTCCGACGCCGCCGACCAGCCGATGATGCCGATCACCGCGAGTGCGGACGAGAGCGTCAGCGCGTTGAGGATCGACTGCCTGGAGTTGCCTGCCTGCACGCCGTACGCCAGCACGAACGTCGTCAGCGTGGACTGGGCGACGAACGCCGAGAGGCCGACGCCGACGCCGAGCAGCAGCGTGCGCGGGTGGTTGCGCAGGACGTCCACGAGCGGTGCCGAGGTGCGCTTCCGCTCTGCCTGGAACACGGGCGTTTCCTGCACCTTCATCCGCACGAACAGGCCGATGCCGAGCAGCACCAGGCTGAGCAGGAACGGAACCCGCCAGCCCCAGTCGAGGAACGCCTTCTCACCCACGAGAGCAGCGGTGCCGGTGAGGGCGGCGGTGGAGAGAACCATGCCGCACGGCGCGCCCGCGTTGGTGAAGCTCGCCCACAGCCCACGTCGTGAGGTGGCGTGCTCGGCGGACATCAGGACCGCGCCGCCCCACTCACCGCCGACCGAGATGCCCTGGACGACGCGCAGCAGGATGAGCCCGGCCGGCGCGAGCCAGCCGACCTGGCCATAGGTGGGGAGCAGGCCGATCAGGAAGCTCGCGACGCCCATCAGGCTCATGGTGAGCACGAGCATCTTCTTGCGTCCCAGCAGATCGCCGTAGTGTCCGAAGAGGACACCGCCGAGCGGGCGGGCGAGGTAGCCGGTGGCGAACGTGCCGAAGCTCGCGATCGTGCCCACCAGCGGGTCGAGCGAGGAGAAGAAGACCTTGTTGAACACGACCGCGGAAGCCGTGGCGTAGAGCAGGAAGTCGTAGTACTCGATCACGCTGCCGAGGAAGCTGGACGCGACGGCACGGCGTAACTGCGTTGTTGTCGCCATGGCACTCTCATCTCAGGCGTAGTGGCGGTAGATCCCACGCGCGACGCACGCGGGCTTGTCTGAGCCCTCGATCTGAACGGTGAAATCGATCGTGATCTGCACCCCGTCGCCCTTGACCTCTTCCACAGCGGCGACCTGGCCCTGCAGCCGGATCTTGGCGCCGACCGGGACGGGTGCGGGGAAGCGCACCTTCTCCAGGCCGTAGTTGATGCTCATCCGCACGCCCGAGACTTCGAGCAGCTCGCTCATCAACGGGATGAGCAGCGCGAGCGTGAGGTAGCCGTGCGCGATGGTCGTTCCGAACGGTCCGGTGGCGGCGCGTTCCGGGTCGGTGTGGATCCACTGGTGGTCGTCGGTGGCGTCGGCGAACGTGTCGACGCGCCCCTGGTCGATCTGCAGCCAGTCGGTGTGGCCGAGGTCCTGTCCGGCAAGTGCTTTCAGCTCTTCGAGCCCGTTGACGGCGGTGGTCACGCGTCCTCCTTGACTAGTCCGAGCAGACGGGCGGCGTTGTGCTTGAGGATCTTCGGGCGGACGTCGTCGGAGATGTCGAGCTTGGCGAAGTCCGCGAGCCAGCGGTCCGGCGTGATCACCGGGTGGTCCGAGCCGAACAGGACCTTGTCCTGCAGCAACGTGTTGGCGTAGCGCACGAGCTGCGGCGGGAAGTATTTCGGCGACCAGCCGGACAGGTCGATGTACACGAACGGCTTGTGCGTCGCTACGGCGAGAGCCTCGTCCTGCCACGGGAACGACGGGTGCGCGAGCACGATCCTGAGGTGCGGGAAGTCGACCGCCACGTCGTCGACGAGCATCGGGTTGGAGTGCTTGAGCCGGATGCCGCCGCCACCGGGCACACCGGCGCCGATCCCGGTCTGTCCACTGTGGAACAGCGCCGGTACGCCGAGCTCCTCGATCGCCTCGTACAGCGGGTACGCCATCCGGTCGTCCGGCGAGAAGTCCTGCAGGCTGGGGTGGAACTTGAACCCGCGCACGCCGTGCTCCTCGACGAGCCTGCGGGCTTCCCTCACCGCAGTCCGGCCTTTCCACGGGTCCACGCTCGCGAACGGGATCAGCACGTCGGCGTGCTCGGCGCAGGACGCGGCGATCTCCTCGTTGGAGATGCGCGGGTGGCCGGTGGCGTGCTCCGCGTCGACCGTGAAGATCACCGCGGCCATGTTGCGCTCGCGGTAGATGCTTGCCGTCTCAGCGATCGTCGGCTGGCGGTGCTTTGCCTTGAAGTATTTGGCGGACGCCTCGATCAGCGCAGGGCTGAGCGAACTGTGGCCGTCGCTGGAGATCTCCGCGTGCGTGTGCACGTCGATCGCGACCAGGTCGTCAACGTTCATGGCGCCACCGGAGCCGGGATGCCGTAGGACTCGGGTTCGAAGCTCCACCGCTTGGCGATCTCCGCAGCCGTCCAGCCACAGTCGGCGAACTCCACCTGCTTCTCGGCCGGGTGCGACCACAGCGCGAGCCGGTCGCCACCGATGCCGATCGCCTGTCCGGTGATGCCTTTCGCCGCGTCCGAGGCGAGGTAGACGATCAGCTCCGCGACGTCCTCGACCGTGCCGAGCCCTTCGTCCCTGCGCACCCACGCGGGCAACGGCGCCCCGGTCCGCTCCGACTCCTCGATCAACGGCGCGAACGCCGGGATCGTCCTGGTCATCTCGGTCGCGGCGACCGGCACGACCGCGTTGACGGCGATGTCCGACCGCGCCAGCTCCAGCGCCCACGTTCGTGCCATCGCGGTGATCCCGGCCTTGGCGGCGGCGTAGTTGGTCTGCCCGAAGTTGCCGCGCTGCCCGGCCGGTGACGAGATCAGCACCAGACTGCCGCCGGTCCCTTGCTCCCGCATGCGGATCGCCGCCGCCCGGGCACACGTGAACGTGCCGCGCAGGTGCACGTTGATCACGGCGTCGAAGTCCTCGTCGCTCATCTTCCACAGCACGCGGTCGCGCAGCATCCCGGCGTTCGTGACCAGCACGTCGAGCCGTCCGAACTCCTCGACGGCGGTCTCGACGAGTCGCTCGGCCGTCTCGGTGGACCCGACCGGTGCGATCACCGCCCTGCCGCCGATGCCCGCGGCGACCTCTTCGGCGACGTCGTCCACGTCGTTCACGACCACGTGGGCCCCGTTGCGCGCCAAGGCTTCCGCATACGCCCGCCCCAGCCCCCGGCCGGCTCCGGTCACGATCGCGACCTTGCCCGACAGCTCCATCCGACGAGTCCTCTCCGTTGGGGTCGCGACCCAACGTACGGCACATTCATGACGCTCGTCTAGATGTTGCACAACATGTATGGTGGGCAGCGTGACGCCGCAGTCGTTGATGCTGAACTTCCTGGGGCTGTACGTGCTGGGCCGCGACATCGCGGTCTACTCGGGCAGCGTGATCGACGTCTTCGGCCGCGTGGACGTCTCGGAGGAGGCCGTGCGCTCGACCCTGACCCGTATGACGTCGAGGGGCCTGCTCGCCAAGCACCGCAACGGCCGCAAGGTCTACTTCGGACTCACCCCGCGGGCCAAGGACGTCCTGCAGGACGGTGAACGCCGCATCTGGCAGCGCGGCGCCGTCAACCGCGACTGGGACGGCACCTGGACGCTGGTCGGTTTCTCCCTGCCGGAAGGCCGCCGCGGCGACCGCCACGACCTGCGCTCGCAGCTGCAGTGGGCAGGCTTCGGCCCCGTGCAGAACGGCCTGTGGATCGCGCCCGGCACCCGCGACGTCACCGAGATGGTCGCCGACCTGGGCCTCACCGAGAACGTCACGGTCTTCACCGCCCAGCACGCCAAGCCGACCGAGGCCGCGGACCTGGCCACCCGCGCGTTCGACACGGCCGCGATCGCCGCGCGCTACCAGGACTTCCTGGCCCGCTGGCGCATCCCGGACGCCTCACTGCCCGACGACCTGGCGCGCCAGCTCGTGCTGCACGCCGACTGGCTCGACCTGGTGCGCCAGGACCCGCACCTGCCGGCCGAGCTGCTGGCCGGCGACTGGCCGGCCATCGAGGCGGAGCAGCTGTTCCAGACTCTCGCCACGCGCTATGTGGAG
>NZ_JYJG01000447.1 GCF_000955955.1 Lentzea aerocolonigenes | reverse complement strand
GCCACGCGCTATGTGGAGACGGCGACGCCCCTTGCCGTCGCCGCCATCGAGTCGATCGAGGTCTGACCTCAGCTTTGGTGCAGCACGGCCAGGGCGTGCTCACGAGCCGGTGCGCTCAGCGTCGTGTTCAGCTGCTCGAACAACGCCTCCGCCGTGACGCCGTTCCACCCCGGCGGCAGCAGCGACAGCGGGAGCCCCGGATCGCTGTAGGGCAGGCGCCGCCACTGGGTCAGCATCGGCACGTACAGCCCGAAAGCCTGCTTCGGCGTGATGACGCCGATGTCGAGCTCCGGGCGGTGGCGGCGCAGGAAGTCCGCGTACAGGTCGGCCAGCTCGTCGAGATCCCACCACGACCGGACCTTCGAGCGCAGGTCGCCGAACGCGAAGTGCTGGCCGGTGAAGATGTCGACGTACTCGGTCAGGCCGCGGCGTTCCAGGGTGCGGCGGGTTTCGGTGGCGAGGTTGCCCGGCGCGACCCACACGCCGGGCGCGGTGGTGCCGAAGCCGAGCTGGGTGAGGCTGGTGCGCAACGCGTGGCGCTTCTCGCGTTCGGACTCGGGCACCGAGAACACGACGACGAGCCAGCCGTCCTCGGTGGTCGCGCGGCGGCGTTCGAAGATCCGCGCGTCGCCCTCGGCGAGCATCTCCAGGGTCGGCTCGGCCAGCGCGTACCCGGCGGCGCCGTCGCGGCGGTCGCTGATCACCACACCACGGCGTTTGAGGCGGGAGATCGACGAGCGAACGGCCTGGCCCTCCACACCGAGGTCCGCCATGAGCTGCACGACGGACGCGACCGAGAGCCAGTTGTCCTCGCCGCGCGCGTAGAGGCCGAAGAGGGTGACGATCAGCGGGCCGAGACGATCACGTCCGGCAACAGCTGGTTCCGTGGTCAGCGCGACGTTCAGTGCCCTCTCCTTCAGCTCAGATCCGTGAGGGTGACAGTGTTGCGCAGCTCCCCGAGCCCGCTGACACGCGTCACCACCACATCGCCGTCGCCCAGGAAGATCTGCGGCTCACGGGCGCTGCCGATGCCGCTCGGCGTGCCGGTCAGGATCACGTCCCCGGCGCGCAACGTCATGCCGTGGCTCAGTTCCGCGATGATCCTGGCGAACGAGAACGCCATCTGCGAGCTCGACGCGTTCTGCCGCAGCACGCCGTTGAGCTCGCACTGCACCTGCAGGTCCGCGAGATCGAGCTCGTCCGGCGTGGTGATCCACGGGCCGAGCGGCATGGTGGCGTCGAGGCTCTTGCCCTTCAGCCACTGACCGCCGTGCGCGCGCTGGAGATCGCGCTGCGAGACGTCGTTCGCGACGAGGAACCCGAAGACGTGGTCGAGCGCCTTCTCCTCGGGGATCGACCGGCCCTCACGCCCGATGACCATGGCGATCTCCGCCTCGTAGTCCCACTTCTGCGAGATCTCCGGGTCGTAGGCGATGTCGTCGGACGGGCCGATGACCGTGTCCGGGCCCTTGGTGAAGAAGGCCGGGCGTTCCGGCATCTCGGCGGGACCTTGTCCGGAACGTTTCCCGGCCGACTCCAGGAAGTGGTCCAGGTAGTTCCAGCCGGTGCACAGGATGTCGCGGTTGAAGCGGTGCAACGGCGACTCCAGCCGCACCTCGGCCAACGGCAGCACCTCGCCGCGCGCGCCGATCGAGCCACCTCGAACGATGTCGTCGACCGTCGTGGCCAGGAGGGCGATCTCCGCGCCGTCCACCACACCGGCCCGGCGGACGCCGTCGACCGTCACCGAAGCGAGTTTCACTATCGCGCTCCCATTTCGCTGATCATGAAAACGCTACTTCTGAATCGGAGTGACCAGGCGGTCCTCGGGGATCACGGCCACGCCGACGATCTCGATCACGGCTTCCGGCTGCCACAGCGCGGTGCAGCCGATACCCGCCATCGCCGGGTAGACGGGCCCGGCGAGCTCGCGCCACACCTTGCCGATCTCCCGGCCGTGCGCCTGGTAGTCCGGGATGTCGGTGAGGTAGATCGTGATGCTGACCAGGTCTTCCGGCACGCCACCTGCCTCGCGCAACGTCGTCAGCACGTTGCTGAACGACTGGCGGAACTGCTCGACGATGCCGCCGGGGACGATCTTCATCTCGGCGTCCGTGGCGGTCTGGCCGCCCAGGTGGAGCGTGGTGCCCGCGAGCGTGCCGTGGGAGTAGCCGCTGGGTGCCGGGAGGCTGGCGGGGTTCACTGCGACAGGGCTCATGAGTATTGACACTATCTGACGGTCGTGAAGAATACGAGATATGGAGCCCGACTTGAGCAAGTACCAGCTCGAAGGCGACAACTCGATGTACCGGCTGCCCAGCGGCCTGGTCGCCCCGGTGGTGACGCGCGGCGGCAAGGAGAACCCGGACACCGCCGACTCCGGCGGCGCTGTTCGCATCTCCGGCGTGAGCATTCAGCACACCCCGGCCACGAAGCTGTGGTTCGGCAAGGTCACGAACGAGCCCGGCTACCGCTCGGTCACCCACCACCACGGCGAGGCCGAGACCGGTGGATACGTGCTGTCCGGGCGGGCACGGATCTACTTCGGCGAGAAGTTCGAGGACTACGTCGACATGGAGGAGGGCGACTGGGTGTTCGTTCCGCCGTTCATGCCGCACATCGAGTGCAACCTCGACCGCAACAACCCGCTGACGTGGATGACGACGCGGACGCCGGAGAACATCGTGGTGAACCTCCAGGACGTCCCGGACGAGGACCTGCGCGACTGGCTGACGCGATGACCGCGGCGATGACCTCGGGGATCTTCACGGCCGCGATCACGCTGGAGAAGGCCGATCCCGAGCACTTCGACCTGGCGTTCACGGCGGTCACACAGCCTTGCCCGTGGCCCAAGGCGTACGGGGGAGACCTCGTCGCGGCCGCTGCGGCCGCCGCGATGCGGTCGGTGACCGACGGCAAGACACTGCACTCGATGCACAGCTACTTCCTGCGCCCGGCCGACATCGGTGCCGCCGTGCGGTACGAGGTGGAGTTGTTGCGCGACGGCCGGGGCTACAGCACGCGGCAGGTCCGCGGGTACCAGAACGGCAAGCCGCTCTACGTGTGCCTGGCGAACTTCGCGGCCGGCGAGCCCGGTGGCAGTTTTCAGGCCGAAGTCGAAGGCCTGTCCGGACCGGAGGAGCTGCCCAGTTCGGCGGAGTACCTCGCCGGACGCAGCGGCGGCACGATGACCGACGAGTCGAAGGCCTACTGGTCCGGTGGCCGCAGCTTCGACATGCGGCACGTGCCCGGCCCGGTCTACCTCGCGGTCGAGGGCGAGAAGGTGCCGCACCAGGCGGTGTGGATCAAGCCGTTCGACCCGCTGCGCCCTGTCGACGGCCTGACCGACGCCCAGCGCGACCTCGCGGCGCTGGCGTACATGTGCGACTACACGATCCTCGAGCCGATCCTGCGGGTGCTCGGCCTGCCGTGGGCCCAGCCGGGACTGGTCACCGCGAGCCTCGACCACTCGATGTGGTTCCACCGCGCGGCGCCGGTCGACGACTGGCTGCTGTACGTGCAGGAGGCGGTCGCCGCGGATTCGGGACGTGGCCTGGGTTCCGGCCGCTTCTTCACCCGCGATCAGCAGCACCTCGCCACCGTTGCCCAGGAGGGCATGATCCGCGCCGCTTGACCCCGCCGCCCCCGGAAGGACTCACCATGCCGAATCCTTCGTCACCCCCATCTCCCTCCGCCCACGCGGACACCTTCGCACGTGACCACCTTCCGCCAGAGGGCTTGTGGCCGACGATCGAGTTCACGACGCCCGAGCTGAGCTACCCCGAGCGCCTCAACGCCGCCACCCAGCTGGTCGACGTCCCGGCGACCACTTTCGGACCTGACCGTCCGGCGTTGCGCACTCCGGCCGGCGAGGTCTGGTCCTACGGCGAGCTGCGTGCCCGCTCCAACCAGGTGGCGCAGGTGCTGGTCGACCTCGGTCTCGTTCCCGGGCAACGGGTTCTGCTGCGCTCGCCCAACAACCCGTGGACGGTCGCCGCGTGGCTCGGCGTGCTCAAGGCCGGCGGTGTCGTGGTGACGACCATGGCAGCGCTGCGCACCCGCGAGCTCATGCCGGTCGTGGAGCGGACCCGGCCGTCGATCGCGCTGGTGGACGACAGGTTCGTCGAGGACGCTCGAGCGCTGCCGCTGGAAGTGGTGACGTACCAGGACCTCGCGGCGCGCGCCGCGGCGAAGCCGGAGGAGTTCACCGCCGTCGACACCGCTGCCGACGACGTGGCACTGCTGGCGCCGACGTCCGGCAGCACCGGCACGCCCAAGATCACCGTGCACTTCCACCGCGATGTCCTGTCCATCGACAACACCTTCGGCCGGCACGTCCTGCGGCTCACGCAGGACGATCTGGTGGCGTGCACGGCGCCGTTCGCGTTCACGTTCGGTCTGGGCATGCTCGTGGTCTTCCCCCTGCGGGCTGGAGCTTGTGCTCTGCTCACCGAGTCCGCCACGCCCGCGCAGGTCGCGGATCTCGTTGAACAGCACGGAGTCACGGTGCTGGCGACGGCACCCACGGCGTACAAGGCGATCCTGCGAGACGGCCTGGACGGGAAGCTCAGCGGCCTCAGGACCGCCGTGTCGGCAGGTGAGCACATCCCGCGGGAGACGTGGCAGCGGCTGCGCGACCGGCTGGGGTTGCGGGTGATCGACGGCATCGGCGCCACGGAGTTGTTGCACATCTTCATCTCCGCGGCCGGGGATGACATCCGTCCCGGCTCCACGGGCAAGCCGGTGCCGGGCTACCGCGCCACCGTGCTCGGCCTCGACGGCGAGGAGCTCGGCCCGGGCGTTCCTGGACGGCTCGGCGTGATCGGCCCGGTCGGCTGCCGCTACCTCGACGACGCGCGTCAGAAGGACTACGTGGTGAGCGGCTGGAACGTCACCGGCGACGTCTTCCACCGCGACGAGGACGGCTACTTCCACTACCACGCCCGCAGCGACCACATGATCGTCTCCTCCGGCTACAACATCGGCGGACCCGAGGTCGAAGAGGCCATCGACACCCACCCGGACGTGCTGGAGTCTGCCGTCGTCGCCAAGCCCGACGAGGAACGCGGCTCGGTCGTGTGCGCGTTCGTGGTGCTGCGCGAGGGCGTGGAAGGTGACGAGGCGAAAGCGCGCGAGATCCAGGATCACGTGAAGCGGACGATCGCTCCGTACAAGTACCCGCGCGACGTGCGGTTCCGCACCTCGTTGCCGCGCAACGCGAGCGGCAAGCTGCAGCGGTTCGCGCTCCGCAAGATCGTCGAGGACGAGGTGCACGCGTGAAGGTCGCGACCAAGAAGATCGCTGTCGTCGGCGGCGGGCCCGGTGGGCTCTACTTCGCCGCGCTGATGAAGCAGCTCGACCCGGCGCACGACGTCACCATCTGGGAACGCGACGCCGCGGACGTCACGTTCGGGTTCGGCGTGGTGTTCTCCGACGAGACGCTCGGCGGCATCGAGAACGCCGATCCGGAGTTCGCGGACACGATGGCCCGCCGGTTCGCCCGGTGGACGGACATCGACATCCACTACCGGGGTGAGAGCCACACCGTTGGCGGACAGGGGTTCGCCGCGATGAGCCGCAAGGAGCTGCTCGGCCTGTTGCAGCAGCGGTGCCGCGATCTCGGCGTGGTGGTGCACTTCTCGACGCCCGCGCCCGATGCCGAACTCCTGCGCGGCTCCCACGACCTCGTGGTCGGCGCGGACGGCGTCAACTCGCTGATCCGGCAGTCCTTTTCGGACGTGTTCGGGCCGAAGCTGGATCGGCGGCACAACAAGTACATGTGGCTCGGCACGGACCTGGTGTTCGAGGCGTTCCAGTTCTTCATCAAGGACACGCCGTGGGGGACCATGCAGGTCCACGGCTATCCCTACTCCGACAACGGTTCCACGTTCATCGTCGAGATGCACGAGGACGTGTGGCGCCGGGCCGGTTTCGACACCGCCGAGGAGTTCCCGCCGGGTGTCTCCGACGAACGGGCCGTGGAGCGGATCCGGGAGCTGTTCGCCGAGGAACTGGCCGGACATCAGGTGTTCGCCAACAACTCGAAGTGGCTCAGCTTCACGACCGTGCGCAACGAGCGCTGGTCGCACGGCAACCTCGTGCTCGTCGGCGACGCCGCCCACACCGCGCACTTCTCGATCGGCTCCGGCACCAAGCTCGCGATGGAGGACTCGCTCGCCCTCGCCGCCTGCCTGCACGAACACGCCGACGTCCAGACCGCGCTGAAGGCCTACGAAGCCGAACGCCGGCCGGTCGTCGAGTCGACGCAGCGGGCCGCGCAGGCGTCGCTGGAGTGGTTCGAGAACATCGGCATGTACGCGGAGCAGGAGCCGACCCGGTTCTGCTTCAACCTGCTGACCCGGTCTCGCCGCATCACCTACGACAACCTCCGCACCCGCGACTCGGAGTTCGCCGACCGCGTCGACGCCGCTTTCGCCGCCTCCCAAGGACTTCCAGGCTCCGCTCCGGCGATGTTCCAGCCGTTCCGCCTGGGGGAGCTGGAGCTGAAGAACCGGGTGATCGTCTCGCCGATGGACATGTACTCCGCGGTCGACGGTGTGCCGGGCGACTTCCACCTGGTGCACCTGGGCTCCAAGGCGATGGGCGGCGCGGGACTGGTGATGACCGAGATGGTGTGCGTCTCGCCGGAAGGCCGCATCACGCCGGGCTGCACCGGTTTGTGGAACGACGAGCAACGCGACTCGTGGGCTCGGATCGTGGAGTTCGTGCACGCGCGGAGCACCGCCCGGATCGGCCTGCAGGTCGGCCACTCCGGCCGCAAGGGCTCGACCCGGCTGATGTGGGAGGGCATGGACGAACCGCTGCCCTCCGGGAACTGGGAGACGGTCGGGCCGTCGCCGCTGCCGTACGGACCGGGTTCGCCCGTACCGCGCGAGATCGGCCGCGACGAGATGGACCGGATCACCGCCGAGTTCGTCGCAGCGGCGGAACGTGGTGCCGCGGCCGGCTTCGACCTGCTCGAACTGCACTGCGCGCACGGCTACCTGCTGTCGTCGTTCCTCTCGCCGATCGCGAACCAGCGGACCGACGAGTACGGCGGCCCGCTGGCGAACCGGTTGCGGTACCCGTTGGAGGTGTTCGACGCCGTGCGCGCGGTGTGGCCGGCCGAGCGGCCGATGATCGTGCGCATCTCCGCGACCGACTGGGCTCCCGACGGCAACACCGAGCACGACGCCGTGGAGATCGCTCGAGCGTTCGTCGCCCATGGCGCCAACGCGATCGACGTCTCCACCGGTCAGGTCACCGCGGACGAGCGCCCGGCGTACGGCCGCAGCTACCAGACCCCGTTCGCCGACCGGATCCGCCACGAGGTCACCGGCGCGGCCGTCATCGCGGTCGGTGCCATCGCCTCCTACGACGACGTCAACTCGATCCTGCTGGCCGGCCGCGCCGACCTGTGCGCCATCGGACGTACCCATCTCTACGATCCGCACTGGACGCTTCACGCGGCTGCGGAACAGGACCACCGCGCCGAGTGGCCCGTGCAGTTCCGGGCGGGCAGCCGCAAACCGCCGTCCGCGCGCACCGACGCCATCAGGCCGCGGTTGTCGTTGCTGCGGGCGGGCGAACCGGACCGCGACGTCCACCTGCGCTGGAGGCCACACCGTCCGGTGACGGTCAGCGGTTAGCTTTCAGCCGGACGCCCACGGCCGCAGGCGCGGCAGCCAGCCGGGCACGGCGGCGCGGTACGTGTCGTACTGATCACCGAACTGGCGGTGCAGAGCCGGTTCCTCGTGCCAGTGCACCATCGCCGTGAACGCGGCCGTCACCACGGCGGCGTAGGCGAGCAGGATCAGCTGTCCCAGCACGAGCGCCTGGCCGATGATCAGCGACAGCACGGCGAGGTACATCGGGTTGCGGACGTAGCGGTAGAACCCGCCCACCACAAGGCGGTCCGGCGGTGCGACAGGTGCCGGCGTGCCCAGGCCCTCCGCCGCGAACCGCGCGAACGAGGAGATCAGCACCGCGAGCGCGGCCACCAGCAGGACCGCTCCGGCGATCCGCAGCGGTGGCCAGAACGGCTCCACCCGCCACCGGGTCAGCAGCCACGGCACGAGCCCGGCCACGCCGCCGGGTGCCAGCACGAAGAACGCGGCCGATCCGAGTACCGCCTGACGCCTCTCCATGGCGTACACCCTTACCCGCTTTGGGCCACTGCGGGTAGCGGCGGAGCGGATCCTCGGTGCCGGATTCACCTGGTCGGGCTACGCGCGAGCCACGAACGGGGAGGGCGGCGTGAGCGGTCAGGAATCAAGAAGCATCGGGCGCGGCCCGGCGCCTAACGTTTCCGGCATGACCTCAATCGACGCCATCACCCTCGAAGTCTCCGACCTCGCCGCCGCGGAACGCTTCTACGCCAAGGCTTTCGGCCTCGGCTCCCGCCTCCGGCTGCGCGAGGCCCAGGAACCGACCACCGGTTTCCGCGGTTACACCCTGTCCCTCACGGTGTCGCAGCCCGCCGACGTCGACGCGCTGATCGGGTCCGCTGTGGACGCCGGTGCGACCGTGCTGAAGCCCGCCGCGAAGTCCATGTGGGGCTACGGCGGCGTGGTGCAGGCTCCGGACGGCGCGATCTGGAAGGTCGCGACGTCGGCGAAGAAGGACACCGGCCCGGCCACCGGGCGGATCGACTCGATCGTGCTCCTGATCGGTGCCACCGACGTGGGTGCGAGCAGGAAGTGCTACCTCGACCAGGGCTTCACCGTCGCGAAGAGCTTCGGCCGCATGTACGTCGAGTTCGCCTCGGCCGGTGACGTGAAGCTGGGGCTGTACCGGCGGCGTGCTCTCGCCAAGGACGCCGGGGTGGCGCCGGAGGGCTCCGGGTCGCACCGGATCGTCGTGAACGGTGCCGCGCAGTTCACCGACCCCGACGGGTTCGCCTGGGCCGGGTCAGGGCAGGCGGGCGGCCAGTTCGGCGCGTGAGCTGATGCCGAGCTTCGTGTACACCTTGCGCAGGTGGTACTCGATGGTCTTGGGGCTCAGGAACAACGCCGCGGCGACCTCGCGGGTGGTCTTGCCCTCCGCGAGCAGCAACGACACCTGCAACTCCTGCGGCGTAAGGGTTTCACCCGGTGCGCGGCGCTGGATCGTCTCGCCGGTGGCGCCCAGTTCGATCGCGGCGAGGTCGGCCCAGCGGACCGCGCGCAGGTTCTCGAACGTCTCGAGCGCGGCGTGCAGGTGCGGCCGGGCGTCGACCCGCCGCCGGGCGCGGCGCAGGCGGGCACCGTAGGCGAGCCGGGTGCGCGCGGTCTCGAAGTCGTCCAGCGTCCTCGCGTGGAACTCCAGCGACGCCTCGAAATGCTCGTCGATGTCCGTGCTGAGCATGCCGATCGCGCGCTCGGCCCGTGCCATCGCCCACGGCTGGCCCTTCGCGGTTGCCTCGTTCCGGTAGCGGCGGGCGATCTCGTGGGCGTCCTCGTGTCTGCCCAGCCTCACCAGCGCGTCGGTCAGTTCGGGCGCGGGGGACAGATCGGGATCGGTCAGCTGGAGCTCGTTCAGCAGTGCGGCCAGTTCTTCCAGCTGTGCCAGGGCCTTCCGCGCGTTGCCCAGGCCGAGCTCGAGCTCTCCCAAGGCGAACAGCGACCACACGCGGCCGATGTGGATGTCACGGGTGCGGCAGATCGGCAGTGCTTCGGCGACGAGCCCGCGGCACTGCTCCTCGTCGCCGAGCCGGGCCCGCAGCCACGCCAGCCCGGCCAGGCTCATCGCGAGGTCGGTCTCCTGCCCGGTCTCACGCGCGAGCCGGGCCGCCTCGTCGTAGGTCGCCTCGGCGCGGACCCACTGGTTGGTGGTGGCCTCGTCCCTGGCGACGTGGAACAGCAACGACGGCAACGTCCCCACAGCCGCTTCCGCCCGCACCTCGCCGACGATGCGCCGCAGCTCGGCTCCCGAGGACGCGTCGCGCAGGAACATCGGGCCGATCATCAGCCACGACAGCCGGTTCCGGTCCGCGTGCGGCAGACCGGAGGCGGCGAGCAGGTCGACGGCGGTGCGGATCTGGCCGGCACCGCCGCGGTTGGCGAGGATTCGCGCACAGCCCGCCGCCATCTGGCCGAGTCCCCGCGCCCGCGGCGTGGTGACGCGGTCGAGCAGCTGTTCGATCTCCTGCGCCAGCGAGACCCCGGTCGTGGTGTCGCCGAGGTAGAAGCAGGCGTTCACCGCGTCGGCCAGCAGCACGACGCCTTCGTCCGCGTTGCTCGTGCGCCGGGCGGCCGCGCGGCTGAGGTCGCGTGCTTCGGTGAGCGAGCCGGTGCGGGCCGCGATCGCGCCGCGCAGTTCGAGGGCGTCGTCCCGGCCGGCCTCGTCGAGCAACGCGATGGCGCGCGAGGTGGTACCGGCCAGCCACGCCGACTCCGCCGCCGCCACGCACAGCTCACCGTGCCGTTCGACGTCCGGGCTCAGCCGCGCGGCCCGTTCGTACGCGGCGGCGGCGACTTCGTGCGCACTTCGTCCGTGTGCCCGCACGGCCGCCTGGACGAGAAGATCGGCGACGCGGGCGTCCGGTCCCAGCGTCGCCTCGGCGAGGTGCCAGGCGTGCCGGTCGGGGTCGCGCGGGCCGAACGTGTCCGCGACGGCGCGGTGGATCGCCCGTCTGCGCTGGGGAGTGGCATCGCCGTAGACCGCCGCGCGGATCAGCGGATGACGGAACTCGACGCGGTCATCGGTGATCTGCAGGAGCTCGGCGTTCTCCGCCTCGGCCAGCGCGTCGACGTGGATGTCCAGCAGCCCGCACGCCCCGGCGGCCACGCGCAGATCGTTGCCCGCCACCGATGCCACGGTCAGCGCCGCGCGTCCGGCTTCGCTGAGCGACCGCGCCTGTGCGGCGAACTCGCCGGCGAGCGTCGCGGACACGGGCAGCGGAGTTTCGGGAGAGACGTGGCCGAGCCGGTGCGCGGCCAGTTCGATCAGCGCGAGCGGGTTCCCCGCGGTGGCCGTGTGGAGGCGTGCGATGTGATCAGGCGAGACGGTCCCGTTGGTGCGGCTGGAGACCAGCTCTCCAGCGGCGGCGAGATCGATGCCGGACAACGGTAGTGCGGGCAGCCCAGGATCGGCGTCCCGGGTGGTCGCCAGCAGGACGATCGGATCGGCCACCAGCCTGCGGGCCGCGAACGCCAGCGCGTCGGCGGACGGCCGGTCGAACAGGTGCAGGTCGTCCAGCAGCACCGCGACCGGGCGTTCTTCGGCGAACCGGCAGAGCAGGCTCAGCGTGGCGGCTCCGACGGCGAACCGGTCACCCGCGGTTCCCGGGCGCAACGCGAGTGCCACGGACAGCGCTTGTGCCTGGGGCGCCGGGATCTCGTCCACGCGGTCCAGCGCGGGCCGCAGGACCTGGTGCAGTGCTCCGAAGGGAATCTCCCGCTCGGGTTCGCTGCCGGCCGCCCACAACACGGTCATGCCGGTGGCGTTCTCGGCTGCCTGGCGCAGCAACGCGGTCTTCCCGACGCCGGGCTCGCCGGTGAGCGCGAGGACGCCACCGTGCCCGATCCGCGCGCTCGCGACGAGCCGCTCGATCTGTCGACGCTCGGACTCGCGTCCCATCAGCACATCGGGGAGTGTAAGCAGAGCCTCGGTCCTAGGTGGGGCACCTGATGCGACTGACCTGTTGCCGCTCATACGTTCCGACCCTCACAGGAGGGCAGGGCAGATGACCACGACAAGACCCGAGGTCGACACCGACAAGCTGATGCAGTTCGTGTTCCGTGCGGTCGACGAGGTGGGGGCCACGCTGAACGCCGCGCTCGTCGTCATGGGCGACAAACTCGGCTACTACCGCGCGATGGCGTCCGGCGAGCCGATCAGCGCCGCCGAGCTGGCCGACCGCAGCGGCACCGCGGAGCCGTACGTGCGCGAATGGCTCAACGCCCAGGCCGCCGGCGGATACGTGACGTACGACCCCACGACCAGCAGGTATGCGCTGCCGCTCGAGCACGCGGTGGCGTTGACGGTGGAGAACAGCCCCGCGTTCCTGCCCGGCATGTTCCAGATCGCGCTGGGCACCGTGCACGACGCCGGGCGCGTGCTCGACGCGGCCCGCAGCGGGTCCGGTGTCGGCTGGCACGAGCACAACACGGACGTGCACGTGGGCTGCGAGCGGTTCTTCCGGCCCAACTACGAGGCCAACCTGATCGAGAGCTGGCTGCCCGCACTGGACGGCGTGACCGCGAAGCTGCGCGCCGGTGCCAGGGTCGCGGACGTCGGCTGCGGGCACGGGGCATCAACGATCCTGATGGCTCAGGCGTTCCCGAACTCGGCCTTCACCGGATCCGACTACCACCCCGAGTCGATCCGGGTGGCGCGCGAACGGGCGGCGGCCGCCGGGGTCGGTGACCGCGTGACGTTCGAGGTGGCGTCCGCCGCGGACTTCGGCGGCACCGGCTACGACCTCGTGACCATGTTCGACTGCCTGCACGACATGGGCGACCCGGTCGGCGCCGCACGGCACGTCAGGGACGCGGTGGCGGCCGACGGCACGTGGATGATCGTCGAGCCGATGGCAGGGGATCACGTCGAGGACAACCTCAACCCCGTGGGCCGCACCTACTACGGCTTCTCGACGCTGCTGTGCACGCCTGCCTCGCTGTCGCAGGACGTCGGGCTCGCGCTGGGCACGCAGGCCGGGCCCGCGCGCATCCGCGACGTGGCGGTCGCGGGCGGGTTCACCCGGTTCGCCGGGGTGGCCGCGACGCCGTTCAACCAGGTCCTCGAAGTCCGGCCGTGACAGCCGAGCCGCGCCCGGTCCGCGAGGCGGACGAGACCGGGTTCGCCGTGCGGGCCGGGGTGCGGCTCGCGTTCCGGGTCTACGAGAACCCCGGCAGGCCAACGGTTCTGCTCATGCCGACGTGGTCGATCGTGCCGTCGCTGCACTGGAAGGCGCAGGTGCCGTACCTCGCGCGACACTTCAGGGTGGTCACGTTCGACGGCCGCGGCTGCGGTGACTCAAGTCGTCCGGCTGGCGGTGAGTCCTATGTGGACAGAGAATACGCGGCGGACACCGTCGCGGTCATGGACGCCACCGGAACCAGTAGCGCTGTGCTGGTGTCGTTGTCCCGCGGGGATGCGTGGTCGGTGCTCACGGCAGCGCACCACCCGGACCGCGTCACCGGCATCGTCGCCATCGCACCGGCCAGCGCTTCGCTCATCGGTTCGCTGGCTCAGGAGAAGCAGGCCTGGGAGTCGGCAGAGGGCGGGATCCAGTACAACCGGCGGCACTGGCTGAACGGCGGCTATGACGAGTTCGTCGACTGGTTCTTCGCGAGGATGTTCCCCGAACCGCACTCCACCAAGCAGATCGAGGACGGCGTGCGGTGGGCGCGCCAGATCTCGCCCGCCACGCTGGCCGCCACCACGGACGGGAGGCTCGCTTCCGAGTCCATTGAGGACAGCTGTCGCGCGGTTCGCTGCCCGGTGCTGGTGATCCACGGAACCGGCGACCGGGTTCGCCCGCACGCGATCGGGGAACGTCTCGCCGAGCTGACCGGCGGTTCGCTGGTGCTCGTCGAGGGCTCCGGGCACGGTGTGCACGCGCGCGACCCGGTGCGGGTCAACCTGCTGATCAAGGAGTTCGTCGGCCGCGTGCACCCCGAGGTGCGGAAGGTGGTCGACTCCAGGCCGATCAGCAGGTCGCCGCGCGCGTTGTACCTGAGCTCGCCGATCGGTCTCGGTCACGCCCGGCGCGACCTGGCCATCGCGTCCGAGCTGCGCAAGCTGCGGCCGGACCTGCAGATCGACTGGCTCGCCCAGCACCCGGTCACCGAGATGCTCGGCCGGGCGGGCGAGCGGATCCACCCGGCGTCGGCGTGGCTCGCCACCGAGTCGGCGCACATCGAGGACGACGCGGGCGAGCACGACCTGCACGTGTTCGAGACGTTCCGCCGCCTGGACGCGTTGCTGGTGCACAACTTCATGGTGTTCGACGAGGCCGTCGAGGGGTACGACCTGGTCATCGGCGACGAGGCGTGGGAGGTCGACCACTTCCTGCACGAGAACCCGCGGCTGAAGCGGAGTGCGTTCGCATGGCTGACGGACTTCGTCGGCTGGCTCCCGATGCCCGGCGGCGGCGCGCGCGAGGAACGCCTGACCGCCGACTACAACCTGGAGATGATCGAGCAACGGGCCCGGTTGCGCCGGGTGCGGGACAGGTCGGTGTTCGTCGGCGACCCGGACGACGTGGTGTCGCAGCCGTTCGGCCCCGGTCTGCCGTCGATCCGCGAGTGGACTCTGGAGAACTTCGACTTCTCCGGCTACGTCACGGGATTCGACCCGCCGGACGACGGCGAGCGCGAGGCGTTGCGGCGCCGGATCGGGGTCCGGCCGGACGACAAGCTGTGCGTGGTCACGGTCGGTGGCTCGGGTGTGGGGGAGTCGCTGCTGCGCCGGGTGCTCGACGCGGTGCCCGTTGCCCGCGAGCTGGTTCCCGGCTTGAGATTCCTCGTCGTCACCGGGCCGCGCATCGATCCGTCGTCGCTCGTCCACGACCGGGACGTGGAAGTGCGCGGCTATCTGCCGGACCTGCACCGCTACCTCGGCGCCTGCGACCTGGCGGTGGTGCAGGGCGGGCTGACCACGTGCATGGAGCTGACCGCGGCCCGGCGCCCGTTCATCTACATGCCGTTGCGAAACCACTTCGAGCAGAACATCCACGTCCGGCACCGGCTCGAACGGTATGGAGCGGGCCGGTGCACGACCTACGAGGAGGTGGTGGATCGGGAGGTGCTGGCCGCCGCGATGGCCGAGGAGATCGGGCGCGAGGCCGGCTACCGGCCGGTCGAGTCCGATGGTGCCTCCCGTGTGGCGGCGTTGCTCGCCGACCTGATCTAGCTGAACTCGGCCAGGTAGGTCAGCACCGCGAGGACTCGGCGGTGCTCCTCGACGTTGGTCTCGAGGCCGAGCTTGGCCATGATGTTGCCGACGTGGGTCTCGACCGTGCGCTCGGTGAGGAAGAGCCGACGCGCGATCGCGACGTTCGTGCAGCCCTCGGCCATGAGCCCGAGCACCTCGCGTTCCCGAGGGGTGAGCGCCGAGGTGGCCGGGCGGCCGAGCAGCCTGCCCACCACTTCCGGATCCAGTGCGGACCCTCCCGCGGCGACGCGGGCGATCGACTCCAGGAACTCGTCGACGTCGAGCACGCGGTCCTTGAGCAGGTAGCCGAAGCCGCCCTGGCTGACGAGTTCGACGGAGTGCCGGGTCTCGATGTGCTGGGAGAGCAGGAGAATCGCGACCTCGGGCTGCGCTGTGCGGATCTTGCGGGCGGCTCGGGCGCCGTCGTCGGCCAGACCCGGCGGCATCCGCACGTCGACGATGGCCAGGTCGGGTTGTGCTTGTGCCACCACGGCGACGAGCGTGTTCGCGTCAGCGGCGCGGCCCACGATGTCGTGGCCGGCGTGGGAAAGCAGGCTCGCGAGGCCTTCGCGGAACAACGCCGAGTCCTCGCCGATCACGATGCGCACGGCAGCACCGCCTGGATCGTCGTGCCGAGTCCGGGCTTGCTGTGCAGTCGCAGCGAACCTCCCAGCGCGGCAACGCGGTCGGCCAGCCCGGCGAGCCCTCCGCCCGCGCGCGGGTCGGCGCCGCCGCAGCCGTCGTCCTTCACCACCACGTTCACCGCGTCTTCCTGTTGAGTGACCCGAACCGTGATCGCGCTGGCCCGCGCGTGCTTGGCGGCGTTGGTGATCGCCTCGGCGGCGACGAAGTAGGCGGTGACCGTGATGTCGTCGGCCAGCGGTTCGTCCATGATCTCCAGCGTCACCGGCACCGGCAGCTTGTTCGTCAGTGCGGCCAACGCGTTGTGCAGGCCGTCGTCGAGGCTGGTCGGGCGCAGGCCGTGGGCGATCTGCCGCAGTTCGGCGATGGCGGTCGCGAGCTCGGCGACACCCTGGTCCAGCAACGCGTGCACGTCGATGTCGCCGGTGGGCAGCTGGCGCTGGGCCAGTCGCATCGCCATGCCGAGCGAGACGAGTCGTTGCTGGGCGCCGTCGTGCAGGTCGCGTTCGAGCCGTTTGCGTTCGGCGTCCCCGGCCTGCACGAGCCGGGTACGGCTGGCCTCGACCTCGCGCAGTGCCGCGGCCAGTTCGCCGCGCAGCCTGGAGACCTCGACGAGGCTGGCGGCGGCGGTGGCGACGATTCGGAGCACGGCCGGAGTGGTCGTGCTGGAAGAGAGAACGCCGATCTGGGTGCCGCCGAGGGTGATCGGAACCAGTCCGGTGTCGGCCACTGGCACGCCCTGAGTGTCGACGAATCCCGTGGACGCGGGGATCAGCAGGCCGACTCTCAGCGTGGGGTCCTTCAACGCCGTGCGCAGGGCTTCTTCGAGCTCTTCCGGTTGGGCGGCTTGGGTGTGCACCCGGTGTTGCAGGTCTTCGATCGCTTGCAGCGCGGCCTTCGTGCGCGGGAAGAGGCGCCGGTCCACCACGCGTTGCAGGCGTTTCTTCAACGGCGCGAGCAGCACGGCGCACACGGCGGTGGCACCGGCCGCGGCGGCGGGGGAGTCCTGGCCCACCACGATGCCGAGTGTGAGAGCTGCGAGCGCGTACGCCCCGATGAGGACGAGCAGCACGATCGTGTAGCTGATGGTGTCGGCCAGCACGCGGTCGACGTCGTAGAGGTCGTGGCGCAGCATGGCCACACCGACCGAGCAGAACAGCGCGATTATGGTGACCACGCCGAAAACCGTTGCCACGACGCCACTTCGTCCGGTGACGACGATCTCCGCGAGGCACACCACCGGATACGCGGTGGCGGCCAGTCCCGCGAACGCCAGCCACTTCAGCTGTGCCCGCACCGGATCGGAGGCTCGGCGGAAACGCAGCACCAGCGAGACACCAGCCGCGAGGAATGCCACGACCAGGCCGATGTTGACGGCGTAGCTGAGCACGTTGACCACATCGGACGGTGGTCCCCAGGGGTGTGGCAGGTCCTGCATCGGCTCGGTGAACGGCTCACGCGGAGCCATCCCGAAACCCTGCTGTGCCAGCGCGAGCACGACGACGAGCGGCGGTACGAGCTTCCACCGGCGGCTGGGCAGCGTGCCGTCGGGGAAGTGGAGCAGCAGGAGCGCGACAGCGGCCAGCAGCCACCAGCCGCTCTCGTTGAGGAACGCGACCACGCGGAGATCCAGCGGCACCGCGGTGGGATCGTCGAGCCAGACCCGGTAGTAGACGTCGCGTGCGGCCAGGAAGACGACGATCGCCCCGGCCCACGCGAGCAGCGCGCCGACGGGGTTCGCCCGCACCCGGAACGTGATCACCACGCCGAGTGCCGCCACGGCCAGTCCGAGGGTCGCCAGACCCGCGAACGCGAGACTCGGCCGCAGCCAGCCGGCACCGGCCGTCAGGACGACGGCGACACCCAGCAGAACCAGTCCCAGCGACCTCATCGGCCCAGGGTAAGGCCGGTGCGGCGGCTTGGCCTCCGTGCCGGCACGGAGGTGAGGCCCCGAGCCGGTACCGATGTGCCGGACACCCCTCCGCGGGTTCTCTTGAGGCGATCAACCCGCGCAACCACGTACCAGCGACACCACCCTCACCGGAAGGCCGAGACCATGTCCGTCGACACCCTCACCCAGTCGCCGAGCTCCACCCGTGGACGCGTGGCCCTCCTCGCCGCGGTCCTGGGCGTCACCTCCGTCGCCGCCGTCTTCGGCGGACTGCTCTGGCCCGAACCGGCGGCAGGCGGCGAAACCTACTCGTACGCCGACATCGCGGCCGGCCGCGACCTGTGGTGGTCGCTGCTCACCGGTCTCGCTGCCATGGCCGTGCTCAACGTGCCGTTCCAAGCTCTCGCCACGATGTTCCTGGTCCGGAGGCGCGGCAGCACCTGGGCGACGATCGGCGCAGTGCTCATGTGGCTCGGCACCGCGTTCCAGACCGTTGGCGTCGCGGGCTGGGCCACGGCCTACTAC
>NZ_JYJG01000446.1 GCF_000955955.1 Lentzea aerocolonigenes | reverse complement strand
GGCCTACTACTTCCCGACCGACCCCGCGGTCGACGCGGCGGCGGGCAACGCCGTGATCCAGGCGGCCAACAACGACGCCCACCTGTTCGCGTTGATGATCCCCGGTGCCGCCCTGGTGCTGCTGGGCACCGTGCTGCAGTGCGTGGGGCTGCTCCGCTCGCGTGCCGTGCCCAAGTGGGTGCCGATCGCCGCGCTCACGATCGTGCTGACGTTCGTGATCCCCGGCAACGGCCTGGCCGGGCTGCTGACCAGCATCCCGATGGCGGCCGCGGGGATCGGGCTGGGCTACTGCGCCTGGCGGTCGTCGGCCGCGGCGGTCTGAGTGAGCACGGCGACCGTCTGTTCGAGACCGCGCTGCACCTCGTCACCGTCCGCCTCCCGGACGCTGTGCAGGCTCACCGTGATCCGCGACCTCCCCGGCGACACCTCGTCGATCTGCAGTTCGCCGTGGTAGTCGTCCGGGCCCTCCGCACCCCACTCGAGCCGGCGGTGCGAGGCGTCCGGACGAACCCACGCCTCGCCGTCCACGTGGTGGCCGTGCACCTCGGCCTCCACGTGGACCTGTTCGCCGCCTTCGGGCTCGGCGGCGGTCATCTGCGGGAAGTAGCGCGGCAGGTTGCGGGGCTCGGCGAGGAAACCGAACAGCGTGTCGGCCGCGATGTCCGCCTCAGCGGTGTGCGTGTAGGTCGTCATGGCGCTCGGGGTACCCGGCCGCGCGGCCCACCAACACGTCCCGGGTTCGCGCCAGATGTTCGTGCCAGCCGCGCTGATCACGTCGGAACACCGGCACGACGAACGCTCCGACGACGAACAGCACCACGACGACGAGGTCCACCGGTCCGATGCCGATCATCGGCGACAGGACGACCGCGTAGGTCACGAACCCGGTGGCGCCCAGCAGTTCTCGCAGCAGCAGCCGAGCAGGGTTGGCGCGGGAGCCGTCCAGGCCGCGAACCCGGTAGTCCAGCAGCACTCCGCCGACTGTCATCCCATCCGCCGCGGCGGGAAGCAGGACGCGGAACACCACGAGCAGGCCGATGGCCCAGCGCGGTTCCGGCAGCAGCTTGGCGGCCACGATCACCAGCACGAGCTCGGAGATCAGCCCGACCAGCCGGCGTGGCACGGACACGGTCCCGAGAGGCGCGGCGGAGTCCTCGGACGATGGCAGCCGGGGCACCACGAGCGCGACCGGCGCCACCATCCACCCCAGCAACGCGCCGAAGGTGTTGGACATCAGGTCGTCGACGTCGGCGATCCGGTACGGGCACGGGTAGTAGCCGAAGTTCCCGGTGTACTGCACCACTTCCACGGCCAGCGAAACACCGAGCCCGATGGCGACGACGGCGAGCGGCCCCTTGCCGTAAGCCTTGCGCAGCACCACTCCCAGCGGCACGAACAGCACGACGTTGAACAGCTGCTGCAGGAACGCCTGCGACCGCACCATCGCCACCAGGCCGGAACGCCCGTACGCCGCCATGTTGTTGTTCATGTCGGTGACCCACTGGAACGGCACCGTGGACAGCATCCGGTCGCCCTGGCACACCTGCGACCGGCCGGGGAACGGCAGGAAGATCAACGCCAGCGCGATGAGCCCGTAGAGCAGCAGGCCGTACAGCACGAACGCCCGGCGCGGCTCGACCCGCCCGAAACGCCAGTAGTGCAACGCCACCAGGGGAATGAGCACCATCAGCCCGATGCCCACGAACGCCAGGAAGCCGGTCCGCGCGGTCTCCCAGTAGGACGCCATCATGAGCGGTCCAATGCCCGTCAACGGCTGCGGCCAAACCACGATTTCCGAAGATGCGTCGGACGGACGCAACAGGTACGGCCGTCGGTTGGCCTTGGCGTCTGCAAGTACCACCAACCCGAGATCATCCAGCACCTTCCTACTACCAACTGGCGCGGCCGGTTCCGGGACGGTTGGGTGTAGTT
>NZ_JYJG01000070.1 GCF_000955955.1 Lentzea aerocolonigenes | reverse complement strand
CTAGTAGTGTGTCGCTGCTTAGTTTTGATGCGTGTGGCTGGGAGGCTGTTGTCATGGCCTCCCAGTTGAAACGGCCGGTCACGTTGTCGGCGCGGGATCGTGAAGAGCTGATCCGGTGGACCACGACAGGTGTGCATCCGGCGTCGTCGATCATGCGGGCGCGGGTGCTGCTCGCGCTGGACACCTCGGTGGGCGAGCCCGATCCGAAGGAAGTGATCGCGGCCCGGCTCGGGATCTCGGGCGAGACGCTGCGGCTGGTCGCCAAGCGGTTCGACGAGACCGGCGGCGATGTGCTGGCCACGATCTCACGCAAGAAGCGTGCTCTGCCGCCGGTGCCGTCCCCGGTGACCGGCGAGGTCGAGGCGCGGCTGATCGCGCTGGCGTGCTCGGCGCCGCCGGCCGGGCATGCCCGGTGGTCGTTGCGGCTGCTGGAAAAACACGTCCAGCTCACCGAGGACATCCCGAACCTGGACCACTCGACCATCGGCCGGGTGTTGAAAAAACGGAACTGCGTCCTCATCTGAGGAAGTGCTGGAACATCCCGCCCCGCGCGAACGCGGAGTTCGCCGCCCGCATGGAAGACGTCCTCGCCGTCTACGCCCGCCCGTATGACCCCGCCCGCCCGGTGGTGTGCATGGACGAGAAACCCTTCCAGCTACTCGGCCAGGTCCGCGACCCGCTGCCCGCTCGGCCTGGCCGCGATGCCCGCCAGGACAGTGAATACCTCCGGTGCGGCACCTGCTCGATCTTCGTGTGGACCGAGCCCCTGCGCGGCTGGCGCCGCGTCCACGCCCTGGCCCAGCGCACCAAGATCGACTGGGCCGGGCAGGTCCGGCAACTACTGACCGTGGACTATCCCGACGCCGACACCGTGGTGCTGGTCATGGACAACCTCAACACCCACGGCATCGCCTCCCTCTACGAGGCCTTCACCCCCGGCGAGGCCTTCGCCCTGGCCCAGCGCCTGGAGATCCACCACACCCCCAAACACGGATCCTGGCTCAACATCGCCGAGATCGAACTCTCCGCACTGTCACGGCAATGCCTCGACCGCCGCATCAGCGACCTCGACACCCTCAACACCGAACTCACCGCATGGCAACACGCCACCAACACCCAACAGCGCGGAGTCGACTGGCAATTCACCACCGACAACGCCCGCACCCGACTCCGCCACCTATACCCCAAAGGTTAGACGCGACGGTCTACTAGG